>JBFMHE010000007.1 GCA_040752355.1 Nitrospirota bacterium
CCCTTGAGCTGCATCAACTCGGTATCGAAGACAGACATCAGCCGAACCTCCCCGTTACGTAATCCTCCGTAAGCTTCTCGGAGGGAGCCGTGAAGATCTTGTCGGTCCTGTCGAACTCGATCAGCTCGCCCAGCATCATGAAGCCCGTCCAGTCCGAAATGCGCGCCGCCTGCTGCATGTTGTGCGTCACTATGAGTATAGTAACATTTTTCTTGAGCTCCACCAGCAGCTCCTCGATCTTGCCGGTCGATATGGGGTCGAGCGCCGAGGTCGGCTCATCGAAAAGCAGCACATGCGGCTCGACCGCCAGGGCCCGGGCGATGACGAGGCGCTGCTGCTGGCCTCCCGAAAGATCGTAGGCGCTGACGTTCAGCTTGTCTTTCACCTCGCCCCAGAGCGCCGCATCCTTCAGCGCCCGCTCGACCCGTTCGGAGAGGTCCGAACGCCTCTTTATGCCCTTCAGCCGCAGCCCGTACGAGATATTGTCGAAGATGGTCATGGGAAAAGGCGTCGGCTTCTGGAAGACCATGCCGATCGTGCTGCGCAGCTTTATGAGATCGATATCGCCGCCCAGGATATTCCTGCCTTCGAAGAGGATCTCCCCCTCGTACCGGTTCTTGGGGTAGAGATCGTGCATGCGGTTGAAGCACCGCAGCAGCGTCGTCTTGCCGCAGCCCGAGGGGCCGATCAGCGCGGTGACGCTGTTCTTGAAGGCGCCGAAGTTGATCTTTTTGAGGGCGTGAACGTTCCCGGCATAATAGAAATCGAGGTTCCTGGCCTCCAGCTCCACATCCGCCACTATTTGTACCTCCACTTGATAAGAAGTCTCCCCAGGATGGTGATGACGAGGATGACCACCGTGATCATGAATGCCGCTGCCCAGGCCTGCTGGTGCCACTCGTCGTAGGGGCCCATTGCGTATTGAAAGATGCTGACCGTCAGCGAGGCGACGGGGCCGCTCATGTCCGTCGTGAAAAACTGGTTGTTGAACGAGGTGAAGAGCAGGGGGGCCGTCTCGCCGGCGACCCGCGCGATCGACAGGAGAATGCCCGTGAATATGCCGGTCGCCGCCCCACGGTAGACTACCTGAACGATGACCTTGTAGTACGGAGCGCCGAGTGCGAAGGCGGCTTCGCGGAGCGTCCAGGGCACGAGGGAGAGCATATCCTCGGTAGTCCTCAGCACAACGGGGATCATGATCACGGCCAGCGCTACCGCTCCCGCCCAGCCGCTGAAATGGCCGAGGGGCTTCACGAGCACCGCGTAAATGAACGTTCCGATGACGATGGAAGGGACGCTCACCATGATATCCGAGAGTATGCTCGTCACCCGCGCGAGCTTCGTACCCCGCGCATATTCCGCAAGGAACGTCCCGCCGAGGACGCCGACGGGAACGCCGATCACGGTCGCGGAGATCGTGATCAGCAGCTGCCCGACGAAGGCGTTCCGCAGTCCCCCGCCGCTTATCCCCGGCGGCGCCGGATCGTTCGTGAAGAGCCCGGGATGCAGCGCGCCGATGCCGTGGACGAGCACGTCGCTGAGGATGAAGACGAGCCAGAAGAGCCCGAACACCGCGGCGAGCGTGCTCAGGGAGAGGGCGATGAAGCTCTCGACTTTTCTCCTCTTCTCCACGTTCATCGGGAATATCTCCGTTCCGCCTTGAGGAGGAAGAATTTCGCTACGGCGAGGACGATGAAGCTCAGCGCGAAGAGCACCAGGGCGAGATAGAAGAGCGAGGAGAGATACACATCGGTATCCGCCTCGGTGAACTCGTTGGCGAGCGTCACGGTGATCGTCGCGGCAGCGTCGAACAGCGAGGTCGTTATCTGGTGGTTGTTCCCCAGCACGAACGCTACGGCCATGGTCTCGCCGAGCGCCCTCCCCAGGGAGAGGGCGACCCCGCCGAAGACGCCCAGCTTCGAATAGGGGAGGACGACGTTCTTCACCACCTCCCACTTCGTAGCGCCGATCGCGTAGGCCGACTCCTTGACCACGGAGGGCGTCAGGGTGAACGAGTCTCTCGCTATGCTGGCGGTAAAGGGAATGATCATGATGCTCAGGATGACGCTCGCCGTGAAGAGGTCGATGCCCATAGGGGTCCCCTGGAAGAGGATGCCGACCCCGGGGAGCGCGCCGATGCTCTTCTGGAGCGCCGGCTCGATATAGTTCGCCATGATCGGGGCGAGGGTAAAGAGCCCCCACATGCCGTAAATGATGCTCGGGATCGCGGCCAGGAGCTCTATGGCGATCCCGATCGGCCCTTTCAGGAAATCAGGGGCGATCTCGGTGACGAATATCGCGATCCCTATGGCGGCGGGTATGGCCATGAGGAGCGCGAGAAGAGTGGTGACGGCCGTTCCGTATATCGCGGTCGCGGCGCCGAACGATTCGGTCACCGGGTTCCAGTCGGTAGAGAGGAGGAAGTCGATAACGCCGAACTTCCGGATCGAGAGGGAAGACTCCTGCCACAGCACCACGAAGATCCCGCCGATCAGCACGATCACCGTCAGCGACGCAAGAGCGGTGATGAGAGAGAACGCGAAATCGACCGGGTTCTTTTTCTGCAGTATCGGCACTCGGTACACTCCTTACGCAGCTGTGCACTGCCGTCTCTCGGGAGGGGCAGGCTCGAGGACCGGGAGACACCGCCTGCCCGGCCCTCTCTTTCACTCCGAACGGATCAATAAAGGTTGTTCGCCTTCCAGTAGGCGCGCACCTTGTCCTTGAGTTTTTGGGGGAGCGGGACGTAGGTAAGGTTCTTCGCCGTCGCGTCGCCGTTCTTGAACGCCCAATCGAAAAATCTAACGGTCTTCCGGTTCGCCTCGCTCTTGTCCTTCGCCAGGAGGATGAACGTCGCCCCTGCTATGGGCCAGGCGGTCTTCCCGGGAGTATTGTTGAGCCACGTATGGAAGTCCTTCTTCGGATCGAAATCCCCGGAATCAGCCGCATCTTCGAAGCTGTCGAAGCCCGGCTCGACAAAGCTGCCCGCCCGGTTCTTCAGCTGGGCGTGGTTCAGCTTGTTCTGTTTTGCATAGGCGAACTCGACATAGCCGATCGAGCTCTGCGTCCTCTTCACGTAATTCGCTACCCCTTCGTTACCCTTGCCGCCGATGCCGACAGGCCACTTCACCGCCTTGCCTTCGCCGACCTTCGCCTTCCATGCAGGGCAGGTCTCGCTCAGGTAGTTGGTGAAGATCGCGGTGGTCCCCGAACCGTCCGACCGGTGGACGACGGTGATTTCGGTGTGCGGCAGCGCGAGCTTCGGGTTCAGCGCTTTGATCGCGGGATCGTCCCAGTGCTTTATCTCCCCGAGGAATATCCTGCAGAGCGACGCTGCATCGAGCCGCAGCTCGCCCGCTTTTACCTTGGGGATATTGACAACCGGGACGACGCCGCCGATGACCGCCGGGAATTGGAGCAGCCTGTCTTTTTTGAGCTCTTCGGGCGTCATCGGGTCATCCGATGCGCCGAAATCCACGGTCCTGCCGGCGATCTGGCGGACTCCTCCTCCCGAGCCGATCGATTGGTAGTTGAGCTTCGCGCCGGTAGCCTTGTTGTATTCATAGGCCCACGCCTGGTACAGCGGCGCGGGGAACGACGCCCCTGCCCCGTTCAGTATGTCTTCTGCCTGTGCTATCGAGAACGTCGCTGCGACGATCAGCGCTGCGATGATTCCTGCCACTGCTCTCATGGTCCCTCCTTGCGTTCGACTCGCGTGCGGTTAGCATAGTATGCAGCCCGTTACACCATCGTTACGTCAGTGTTACATTTCTGTTACATGCCTGCCTCCCTCAATTATAGTGTCCGTACCCCGGCCGCGCAATTCCCTCGCATCCAATCGGAACAGGCCGATTGCCCGGCAGGCGCTCCGGAGCAGCCAGAGCGCTCCGTATCTTATAATTATACGGGGGCGGCGTTACGGCATTATTAAAGGGACGTTACGGTAAGGTTACAGGTGCGGCGACGGCGACAGGAGGAGGCTTACAGGGAAAGAGCCGCTTTGCAGAGGGCCCACGCAAAGACGGCACAGGCGGGCAGGGTAAAGATCCAGGCGAGCAGGATCTTTCCGGCGACCCCCCAGCGCACTGCGGAGAGCCGTTTCGTTGCACCCACTCCCATAATGGAAGTGGAGATCACATGGGTCGTGCTCACCGGAAGTCCCATCTGGCTCGCGCCGAGGATGATCGCCGTAGCCGACGCCTCTGCTGCGAAGCCGTGGATGGGCTCGAGCTTGAGCATGTTCATCCCCATCGTCTTGATGACCTTCCATCCCCCGAGCGCTGTGCCGAGCCCCATCGCCAGAGCACAGATGAGGACGACCCAGAACGGCACCTCCACGGACTGCAGGTAGCCGCCGCTCACCAGGGACAGGGTTATGATCCCCATGACCTTCTGGGCGTCGTTCGAGCCGTGGCTGAGGGCCATGAACGCCGAAGAGAGTATCTGCAGCCTCCCGAAATACTGGTTGATCGCGCCGGCAGGGAGCGTACCGAACCACCTGAGAATGAGCTTCATGAAGGCGAACCCGAAGAGAATTCCCATGAGGGGCGACGTGATCAGCGCCGCGAATATCTTCACTATCCCCGAGATATTGAGTATGCTCACCCCTCCGTAGGATACGGCGGCGCCGATCAGCCCCCCGATCAGGGCATGCGATGCGCTGACCGGCAGGCCGAGCCAGGTCATGGCCGCATTCCATGCGAACCCCGCGAAGAGCGCCGAGGCGACGACCACCTCCGTCACCGCTTTGGGATCGACGACGCCCTTGCCGATCGTCTTTGCCACGGCGGTCGTCAGGAAGGCGCCGATGATGTTCATGGTCGCAGCGAGCAGGACCGCCTGGACGGGGGTCAGCATACGGGTGGAGACGACCGTGGCGATGGCGTTGGCGGAATCATTCCAGCCGTTGCTGATATCGAAGAGGACGGCGAGCACAACGGTGAAGATGACTATTTCATGCATGCTTGAGGACTATGGCTTCCAGGATATTCGCGACATCCTCACAGCGGTCCGAGGCGTCCTCCAGGTGCTCGTAGATCTCTTTCCACTTTATGATCAGGACGGGATCTTTCACCTCGTCGAAGAGCTTCCCCAGCGCATCCCTGAAATCCCTGTCGATCCTGTTTTCGAGCCTGTTGATCTCGATGCAGAACTCCTGCACATGGGAATAGTTCTTCTCCTTGAGCTTCCGTATGGTCCTGTGGATGACCTCGGTAATGGCGAGGAGGTCCTTGGCCATCGAGGCCGCTTCCGGGGTGCTCTCCCTGATCCTGAAGACGTTCATCCTGTCGACGGCGCTCCAGATGAGGTCGATGACATCGTCCAGCCGTGAGGCGAGGGAATGGAGGTCCTCCCGGTCGATAGGGGTGATGAAGGTCTTGTTGAGCTTCTTCATGATATCATGCGTCAGCATATCGCCTTCCTGCTCGACCTCGTAGATCTCCTTTGAGAGCTCCTCGAGCCTGTCGAAGTTCTCCATGAGCTCGACGAGGAGCGAGGCTCCCCTCGCGATATTCGCCGCAGCCCTGTCGAAGAGCTCGAAGAAATCTATTTCTTTAGGGAATAATTTTCTGATCATGGCAGCCGGCTGATAGCATATAAAAAGCCCGGGCGAGATGTCAAATAACCCTGCTGCTGACCCGGCTCTGCCGGGCATGGTATAGTTCAAGGTGACTTTTCGATCGTCATGACGGTGATGGTGCTCAAATTACAGAGAATAGCCCTGCTGCTCCTTCTGCAGCTCGCCTTCCTCGCGCTCGGCGCGTCGGTAAGCATCCTCCCTTTTGCGGCAAAGGAGAGGAGATTGAGAATCGCTTCGCGCTGCATGCGGTGGTGGGCCCGGATCGGCTGCCTACTCCTCGGTATACGGGTAACGGCAACCGGCGCCTTTGATCGGGATGCGGTCTACTTTCTGGCGAGCAACCACTGCAGCTACCTCGATATTCTCGTCATCGGCAGCATCATGCCCGCGGTATTCGTCTCGAAGAGCGAGGTCGGTTCGTGGCCTGTAGCCGGCTGGCTGGCGCGGCTTGCCGGGACCGTGTTCGTCGAACGGCAGTCAAAGGCCTCGTCGCTCCCGGCGATCGGGGAAGTAAAGAGCCGCATCGCGAGCGGCGTCAGCGTCATCATCTTCCCTGAAGGGACGACGAACGACGGGAAGACGATCCGGGAGTTCAAGAGCACCTTTTTTCATGTGCCGGCGGAAATGCCGGTCCCGGTGCTCCCGGTGAGCCTCCTGTATGCGCGGATCAACGGACAGCCGGTGACCGCGGAGGCGAAAGACCCGATCGCCTGGTACGGGGAAATGCCCCTGCTCCCCCATTTCTGGAATCTTGTCGGGATACGGAGCATCGACGCGCGCGTCCACTTCAGCCCGCCGCTCTCCCCTCGCATTCGGGCCAGCAGCTTCCAGGAAAGAAAGGAGTTGGCCTCCCGGGCCGAAGCTGCGGTCAGGGCCGGGTACCTTCTCCTGCGGGATTCCGCATAGGTACGCATTACGACGGCAGGGTTGCCGTGCGGCGGTATCCCCTTCCGTTCTCCCTGAAGGCCTCCGCAAAGGAGGCGAGATGTCCGTCCGGGGCGATCTGTTCGATGGTGAAGGGCGTCCTCTGCATCCAGTTGGGATACTCGCCGGTGGTCCCCGGCATGTTCTGCTGGTTCAGCGTCCCGATGAAGTCATCGAGGCTGACCGCCAGCAGTTTGCAGGGGGTGCGGGCAAGATAGCGGTATATGGCCCGGCAGAGATCGTCCGTCATATGCGGCACCGCTGCGGGGTCCGTGGAAAGTCCTTCGGGCAGGAGCCCTTCCGCAGCAAGGGCCTGCAGCAGGAGGCCCTTGTCCCTCTCGCGGTCCTGTACATACCGCCGGTACTGCTCGTCGCCCGTGAAGAGGCTGAGCTCTTTCTTCACCTCGATATCACGGCCGGCCCAGTACCCGTACAGGGTCGGCAGGTCGTGGGTGGTGACGGCGCAGAGGGCGATCTCGGGGTATGCCCCGGGACGCACGAACGAGGGGTCGGGATAGGTGCGCTCGAAGTAGAGCAGGCGGTACGAAAGCATGCGGAACCTCAGGAGCATCTTGTGAACATTCTCTCCCACAGTGCCGAGGTCCTCGGCGACGATCACCGCCCTGTTCCTGACGCTCTCGAGCGCGATGATGCGCAACAGGTCTTCCACCGGATACGCCACGTACGCTCCTTCCAGGGGAGGCCTGCCCCGGGGGATCCAGAAGAGCCTGAACATGCCGAGGGCGTGATCGATCCTGAGGGCGCCGTTATACGTTATGTTCTTCCGAATGATGTCCGTAAAGAATTCATAACCCGTCTCGCGCAGCCGCTCAGGGATTATGGGCGGGAAATTCCAGTTCTGTCCGCTGGCGTTGAATTCGTCCGGGGGAGCGCCGACATCGATCGGTCCGGCGATGAGGTTCTGGTAGCTCCAGCCGTTGCTCCCCCCGCCTATCGAACCGATAGCGAGGTCGTGGTAAATCCCTACCGTCATGCCGAGGGATGCGGCGAGTGCGGCCGTTTCGCGGTGCTGGAGATCGATGAGCCACTGGATGTACTGGTAGAAGAGCACCTCCCGGCCGTTCTCATTCCTGAAATCCCGCACTGCGCTGCTGTCGGGATTATGGTACTCGGGAGGCCAGTCCTGCCATTCGTAAACCCTCAGCCGCGTATTCATATGCTCCCAGAGCGCCTGGAAAACGGCATAGGCCTCGAGGGGCCGGTCTTCGTCCTTGACATACTGCTTGAACGCCCTGCCCCGTTCGGTATTCTTCAGGTAGTGCTGCCCGTAAAACTGTTCGAAGGCATACGTGAGGATGGTCCTCTTTATAAAGGCGATCTTCTGGTAATCGATGAGCGCCGCGCTCTTCAGCTCCTGAAGCTCCCTGGTGAAGACCTCCGAGCGGAGAATCACCTGCGCTTCCTCCGACTCGGCCACGTCGGGGATGCTGTCCATATCGAGGTAGATGAAATTCTTGTACAGACGGCTGATGGGAGAATAGGGGCTGGTGCCGTAAGGCCTCTTGTTGGGGATGGCGTGGAGCGGGTTGATCCCCACAAAACCGCCGCCCGCACCGGCAACGGCCCTCAGGAGCTCCTTGAGATCCGCAAAATCACCGATCCCCCACTGCCGCCCGGAACGGACCGCGTAAAGGTTGGCATAGAGCCCCCAGGTCTTGCCCTCCTCCAGCGCAGGGGGAAGATAGCAGCGGTCCGGGGCTACAATGATGCGGGTCGGCTTCTGGAGAACAGTGCTTTCGCCGGGGAACACGGGCTCGGGATGGGCGCAGGCGACCGAGAGGAAATAGTAGCCGATAGCACGGGGGGCGGCATCCCTTATGAAGACCTTTATATACCGGACACCGTCGATCCAGTGCTGGCCGGCAACAGTGAGCGCCTCGCCCGGCAGGACGAACTCCTCCCTCCTGCCCGCCTCGTCCGCTACCGACCACGACAGCGTCACGCGGCGTTCCTCTCCCTCGGCCACAGGGATATAAACGGGGAGGGCAAACGGCTGCTCATTGACCGAGATAACCGTGACCGGCTCGACAAAGAGGTTCCACGGTCGCCCTTTTACCTTCCCGATCTCCCCGGCAAGGCTCCCGGGAGAGCTGATATCCATTCCCATCGCGCCGAGGATCGCCCTCTTCGTCTCGAGGGAAGCGACATGCCTCGTGCCGAAGGCATCCCAGTACTCGGGGATGATATCGCACACCGCCGCCAGTTCATCGATCAACGCCTCATACGATTGCATGCATGCCTCTCAATGGCCGGGGAGTATGCCGATAATGATCGTGAATAGCTTAGAGCTCATAGCAATAATGAACCAGCATGGAGTCGGACGAGGCATAGTATGAGAGCGGTATCAGCAGCCCGGGCGAAGTCATGGATGACGAAGCGGGCTGGTACCTCGGAGGACGGCTGGATGCCGTCCGAGAATGAGCGAACATACTGTGCCTTGTCTGACTCCCCCTGCTCATTCTGCGAGACACTCTTAGATCAGTGCTTATGCTCCTCGGCTTTCCGGGGTGCCTCTTTCTTCTGGGCATCCTTCTTCGGCGCGTCCTTTTTCTGTTCCGGCTTCTGGTCGGTCTGGGGCGCGGCGCCGTGCTGCATGCCGCCCATGCTATGCATTCCGGCCATCATCGTGTCGAGGCGCTCTCTCATTGTCGAGAGCTCCTTGAGGAGCCTCTTCTTTTCGGCGTCCGGGACCCCGGTCAGCATGCGCTCCTGTATCTCCATCATGTCCTTCATCATATGCATCATATCCATCATCGCCGTGCCGTGCATCTGGCCCATCATTCCCATATGGCCCATCATGCCACCGCCCATTTGACCCATCATGCCGCCACCGCCCATCATACCGCCCATGCCGCCGCCCATCGGGCCGCACTTCATTCCCCCCATTTGGCCCCCCATTTGGCCCCCCATTTGGCCCCCCATTTGGCCCCCCATTTGGCCCCCCATTTGGCCCCCCATTTGGCCGCCCATTTGGCCCCCCATTTGGCCGCCAGCCTGCTGGTCTCCGCCGGCTGCGGCGCCTGCCTGGCCATGCTGATGCTGCGCTCCCGCAGCCGGCGTATCGGCAGCGGTCTGTGCCCCTGCTGCGGCGGTCATCACAAGGGAAAGTACTGCAACGAGAACGAGACGTTTCATAGGATATTCCTCCGTGTTTGGTTTTAAAAGCCCCTGACAAAATAAGCAGCTTTGGAGTCGGACGAGGCATAGTATGTGGAGCGGTATCAGCAGCCCGAGCGGAGCAATGGACTGCGGAGCGGGTCGGTACGACTCGATTCCGAGCTGGTGCCTCGGAGGTCGTATCGACCGAGAATGAGCGAGCATACTGTGCCTCGTCCGACTCCCCCTGCTCATTCCGTTCAGACGCTTTAAGTAATTATACGATAAGTTGGAAGCAATTTCTCCATCAGAGGAGAGGCCTATACCCGGGCGACCTTGTTGTAAATCCACCCGAAGAGAGCGCCGAAGACGAGCATATCGATAAAGCCGTAGAGCAGCCCTATAATGCTGCCGGCAGGGGAGATGCTATACCCCGGGTAGATCGAGCCTCCCATCACCTGGAGGAACAGGGTTCCGTACCCGGTGAAATAGGATATCCAGGTCGTTATGAACAGCACGCCTCCCCATACAATACCGAGACTCACGCCTAATGCAACAGGTTTGAAGCGCATACCTCCCCCTCGCCGCTGCGAATGAACCGGAGCACAACGTGCGTCTGCCCGCGGGTATCAACCCTGTTCTTTATCGCTTATCTTCGTTCTCCAGCCTTTGAGCTCTTCTTCCGTGATTTCCCGCTCGTTATGGGTCTTGGCGTGGATACGGGCAAGTCGCAGCACCTCTTCATCGGTTTCACCTTCAGCAATGTAGTCGCAAAAAGGCCCCATCATACCGGCATCCCTGCACCGGAGCAGCCTCGTTCTCCCCTTCGTGCTGGTTTCCGCCATAGCACACCTCCTCATGAACGGTGTAAGGGGTTGGGTGATTGTCCGCACTTCTGCAGACGCTATCGCTTGAGCTTCAAAAACCTCGCGTTGATCGCGACGATGATGGTGCTCAACGACATGAGTACTGCGCCCAGGGCAGGGCTGAGCAGGATGCCGTAGTTGTAGAGCACCCCTGCCGCAAGCGGAATGGCAAAGGCGTTGTACCCTGTGGCCCAGGCGAGGTTCTGGACCATCTTCCGGTAGGTGGCGCGGGCCAGACCGATTATCGCCACCACATCGAGAGGATTGCTCCTCACCAATATGATGTCGGCGGTCTCGACCGCCACATCGGTGCCCGCGCCGATCGCGATGCCGACATCGGCCTGCGCGAGCGCCGGGGCGTCGTTGACCCCGTCGCCGGTCATCGCGACCACCAGCCCCCGCGACTGCACCTCCTTCACCTTCGCGGCCTTGTCCTGGGGGAGCACCTCGGCGAAATACTCGTCGAGACCGGTCTCTTCCGCCACCCATTTCGCGACCAGCCGGTTGTCGCCGGTGAGCATGATGCAGCGTATCCCCATATCCTTCAGCAGCGAGACCGCTTTCCCGGACTCGGGCCTGATGATGTCGGCGAGGGCGATAGCGCCCTTCACGCTGCCGTCGACGACCACGAAGATGACGGTCTTGCCCTGCGAGGAAAGCCGCTCGATGCGCTCATCGGCAACCGCCATGCCCTGCAGCCGCAGGTATCCCGGGCTCACGACCTTGATATCCCTGCCGTTCGCCCTCCCCTCGGCGCCCTTGCCGGGGATCGCCCTGAACCCCTCGACCGGGTACGTCTCCGGGAACGACGAGACGATGCCCTTGGCGAGGGGATGCTCCGAATGCGCCTCGATCGACGCCGCATACTTCGCGAGCTCTCTTTCGCCGATATCACCCGAAAGGACGAGCAGGTCGGTGACGCCGAACCTCCCTTCCGTGAGCGTGCCGGTCTTATCGAAGATGATCGCCTGTATGTTTCTTCCCCGTTCGAAGGCGGCCCGGTCCCGTATCAGGAGCCCGTTCGAGGCCGAGAGCGCGGTCGAGACCGCGACCACCAGCGGCACGGCGAGCCCGAGGGCATGGGGACAGGCGATCACCATCACCGTCACGGTCCGTTCGAGAGAGAAGGCGAGATCCCTGTTCATGATGCCCACCCATGCGCCGAGCGTCACCGCTCCTCCGCCGAGGGCGATGATCGTCAGCCAGAAGGCGGCGCGGTTCGCCAGGTCCTGCGTCCTCGACTTGCTCTCCTGCGCCTGCCGCACCAGCTCCATCACCTGCGAGAGGAACGAATCGCTCCCGGTCTTCCGCACCTCGACCACGAGCGACCCCTCGCCGTTGATCGCGCCGCCGATCACCTTGCCGCCCGCCTTCTTGTGCACCGGCTTCGATTCGCCGGTGAGCATCGCCTCGTTCACCGAGGACTCTCCCTCGACCACATCGCCGTCCGCGGGGACCTTCTCGCCGGGCTTCACCAGCACCCTGTCGCCTGCTGCGAGCGTGGCGAGCGGCACGTCCTGCGTCCCGCCGCCGGGCATGAGCTTGTGCGCCTCCGAAGGCATGAGCCGCGCAAGCTCCTCGAGCGCGCGCGAAGCGCCCATGACCGACCGCATCTCGAGCCAGTGGCCGAGGAGCATGATATCGACGAGGGTGGCGAGCTCCCAGAAAAAGTCCATCCCGGGCAGCCCGAAGACGATGGCGCTGCTATAGACGTACGCCGCCGAGATCGCCACGGCGACGAGGGTCATCATGCCCGGCTTCCTCTCCTTCGCCTCGTCGACGAGCCCCCTCAGGAACGGATAGCCGCCGTAAAAGAAGACGAACGAGGAAAGGACAAAGAGGACGTACATATCGCCGGGAAACCGCAGGCTCTCGCCGAGCCCCAGAAAGTGGTGTATCATCGGCGAGAGGGCGAGGATGGGAATGGTGATGATCAGCGATATCCGGAAGCGCTTCCTGAAGTCCTCGACCATGTGGGCGTGATGGTCGCCATGGCCTTTATGCTCATCATGCGCCATCCCGCGGTGCTCCGCAGGCGTCGCGTGCCCTTCGTGCCCCCCCTCTTCGGCTGCGCCCTGCCGATGTCCCGTATGTGTTCCGTGTCCCATGGACGCCTTACCGGATATCCTTCTTCTTCTCTTCGAACTCCTCTTTGCTTATCTCGCCTTTCGCGTACCGTTTCTTGAGGATATCGAGCGGCGTCTCATCCTCGAGCCCTCTCCCCCGTCCCGTGCCGGCGACCGCTTTCACGAGGTAGACGATCCCGATGATGACCAGTATCCAGAAGACCACCATGAGCAGGCCCATGCCCCACCCCCATCCGTGGTAATTCCAGCCCCAATGCATAGTCCTCACCTCCCTACCCCAAGGATACCATGGAATCCGCGACATCGAAAGAGCGGGACAGAAGCCGGGATAGGTGAGGGATGCAGCGGCGCTGCTCACGCGGACCCGTTGCGCTCATTCCCGGCTGTGATAAGATATCGCAATGAACGCCCGTGCTTATCTGCAAACAGGCCAGGTGACGTGCCACGATACGCTCGGCTGCCCGGTTCCCTGTACAGGCAGCGGGCAGGATGCGGAATTCAAGAGAGGCGTACCATGGCCGGCCCCGAGATTCGAACAGAAGGACGGCGTGGTTTCAGACCGCCTCACCGGCCTGGTGTGGACAGAGGACGCCAACCCTGCCGAGCTCCCTCTGACCTGGCAGGAGGCGCTGGACCTCATCGCCGATATGAACCGTGAAAAAGCGCTCGGCTTCACCGACTGGCGGCTCCCCAACCGCCGCGAGCTCAGGAGCCTCATGAGCCACCAGACCAGGAAACCCGCCCTGCCGGAAGCGCATCCCTTCAGGAACATTTTTTCGGGATGGTACTGGACCTCGACCACCGCAGCGATCAATACCGCGTATGCCTGGTATGTTCATACGGAAGGTGCACGTATGTTTTACGGGAACAAGGAGCAGTTCTTCCTGCTCTGGCCCGTGCGCGGCGAAGGATACGATCTTTTGCCCCGTACCGGCCAGGTGCAGTGTTACGACGCGTCCGGCCGCCTCATCCCGTGTGCAGGCTCGGGCCAGGATGGAGAGCTCCGTGCAGGGCTCGCATGGCCCGAGCCCCGGTTCGAGACCGCCGGGGACGGGGTGATCGACCGTCTTACCAATCTATGCTGGATGAGAACGGCGGACCTGACCGGCAGGCACGAGACATGGAGCGACGCGCTCGAAGCGGTGGAGGAGCTCAACCGGAGCTCAGGGGGAAGTACCGCCTGGCGATTGCCGAACATCAATGAGCTCGAATCGCTGGTGGATTGCAGTACGCATCATCCCGCATTACCGGACGGCCATCCGTTCGCCGAGGTCAAGGAGGCGTACTGGTCATCGACCACGAGCATGTTCGAGCCTGACTGGGCATGGGCCCTCTATCTCGACAAGGGCGCTGTCGGTGTCGGCCAGAAGCGGGGCGCTCATTTCTCCGTGTGGGCAGTGTGCGGCGCCGTTGATTGACAGGGATGCTCTTGGCAGGGAGCCGGGCTACCGGCCCTCGGCAATCAGCTCTCCGAGCTCCTTCGCCGGCAGCGGCCTGCTGAACAAGTATCCCTGCATCTCCTGGCAGCCTACCGACTTGAGGAACTCGAGCTGTTCCTCTGTCTCCACACCCTCGGCAATCACCCTGAGCTTCATGTTATGAGCCAGGGCAGTCACTGCCTTGACTATGGTCCGATCGTCGGAATCCGCAGCAATATCCCGGACAAAGGACCGGTCTATCTTGAGCTTATGGATAGGAAGCTTCTTCAGGTAGTTCAGCGATGAATAGCCGGTTCCGAAGTCGTCAATGGCAATCCCTACTCCCATTGCGGATAGTCTGGTCATGGTAGGAACCGTATGCTCCAGGTTTTTCATCGCTACGCTCTCGGTAATCTCGAGATCGAGATGCACGGGATCGAGCCCGGTCTCTTCCAGTATCCGGGTGACCCGCTCTACGAGGTCGGCCTTCTGGAACTGCTTGGCCGACAGATTCACGGTGACACAGAGCGGCGGCAAGCCGGTTTCCTGCCACTCTCTCACCTGGGCGCAGGCAGTCCTCAGGACCCATTCATCGATAGCTGAAATGAACCCGGTCTCTTCAGCAAGGGGGATGAAGTGCTCAGGGTCGAGCAGCCCTTTCTCGGGATGCCTCCAGCGGACCAGGGCCTCGGCACAGACCACCTGTCGCGTATCGGTCGTGATCTGGGGCTGGTAATAGACCTCCAGCTCCCCCCGGATGAGCGCCTGTCTCAGCCAGCTTTCGAGGCGCATGCGCTCGACGGTCCGGATGTTCATGGCCGCATCATAGAACTGGTAAGTGCTGCCGCCCAGCTCCTTCGCATGGTACATCGCGATGTCGGCATTCTTGAACAGGGACTCGCTGTCCAGGGCATCGTCGGGACAGATGCTGATGCCGATGCTGGTACTGATATGGAGGGTATGCTTTTTGACCGCAAAAGGCTCTCTGAAGGAGTCTATGATCTTCCGCGCAACGGTGATGATGTCTTCCGGATGTGCTATATCTGCCAGGAGGATGTTGAACTCATCGCCTCCCATACGGGACACGATATCCGACTCCCTGACACTGCCCCTCAGCCGCTCGGCAACCATGTTCAGAAGCTCATCGCCGATATCATGGCCCAGGGTGTCGTTGATGTATTTGAACCGGTCGAGGTCGAGGAAGAGCACGGCGAACCGCCCCTGGCTTCTCCTCGCTTTGGCCAGCTCCAGGCCGAGGATATCCGCGAAGAGCCGGCGGTTCGGCAACCCCGTGAGCGCGTCGTGGTGGGCCATGTGCCTGACCTCCTCCTCTCTCCTCCTGCGGTCGGTTATATCGGTAATGAAAGCATAATGATACAGTACGTCTCCTCGTTCATCGGTGACCTGGTGTACTTTCAGTTCCAGGGGAATCCGCGTGCCGTCCTTTCTGATGTATTCCTTCTGGAAAAGCTGGGGCTGCCCTGTGCGATGAAGCTCTTCCAGTATTCTTGCCTCATGCCCGTGCCATTCAGGGGGCGTGAGGTCCATCATGGTCATTGAGCGCAGCTCTTCCGTACTGTAGCCGGTGAGGTCGACAAATGCCTTATTGAAGATCATGAACGTGCCATCGGGGCAGATCGAGGCAAACGGCTGCGAGGAGTTTTCAAGCGCATCAGCAAAGAACGACGCATGCTCTTGTGCAGCCTTTACTTCTGCAAAGAGCCGGGCGTCCTCGAGGACCAGGGAGAGCGATGCCGAAAGCTTCCTGCCGAAATCGATATGCATATCTGAAAAGCTGCACTGAGATGCCAGACAGTAAAAACTGAGAGCGCCGAAAACGGTTCCCCGGGCGATAAAGGGGACCACCATCAGGGAACGGGCGCCGAGCCGCTGCAGCAGCTCGACATTGAGCCGCTCATCGTCAAGGGCGCTATCGAAAGCGACGACATCCCTCACCGACGCGGCATAGTGAACCCCCTTGATCTCTTTTGACGGGACACGCTGTCCGATAAGACCGTCGGGCACGTTGTAACCGTACTTCACGACAAAATAGTCGTCCTGGAACAGTCCTATCGAGGAGGCATCGGCATTCAGTGCGGCAGCTGCCTCCACAACCACCCGCCGCATGATCGTATCGATATCGAGCGTTGAATGGATGGCTGCATTGATACGGTTAAGCGCGTCGCTGAGCTCTTTTGACCTCCTGAGCTGCTCCTCGGACCTCTTACGCTCGGTAATGTCTTCGATCATACCCAGGAAGTAGAGCGGCGTTCCGTCATCGGCCCGTATAAGGGAAGCGGTCAATATTACCCAGATGATCCCGCCGTCTTTCCGTATATAGCGCTTATCCATGGAGAAATAGGGGATGCTTCCCTCATAAAGGCGGGATGCCAGCTCAGTGTCCTTTTCGATGTCGTCGGGATGGGTGATGTCGAAGGGAGTACGCGCCTTGAGCTCTTCCTCGGAGAAACCGACCATCTGGCAGAACCTGCCATTGACCTTGCTGAAACGGTAATCCGCTCCCACGAGTCCTATGCCGAGAGGCCCCTCTTCAAAAACCTTCCGGAACCGCTCCTCGCTCTGCCGCAAGGCATCCTCTATCCGCTTGCGCTCGGTAATGTCCTCGACCGTACCTACAAGCCGTACGGCGCGACCGTCCGCGAAAAAGACCTGCCCTGCAGCCTCGACCCAATGCGTTATGCCGTCTTTGCGGTTGATGACGCGGTATTCGGCATGGTACCGCCCGTCGCCCCGGGGGTCGAGGGCCTTGTCCACCGCCGCCTGGGTGGAGACGCGGTCGTCGGGGTGCAGCCCTGCGATGAACATCTCATAGGTGACCGGCTCATCCGGCCCCACGCCCCACAGCTCCCTCACGCGCCGGTCCCAGCGGATCGCCCCGGAAGCCACGTCGTAGTCATGGATGCCGATCCGGGCGGCCTCGGTCGCAATGGAAAACCGCTCCTGAACGCTCAGCAGCTCATGCCCGCTCTCCTGCAGCTCCCTGTTCACGTCTTCAAGAGCGCTCTCTGCCGCCCTGATGCGCCAAAAAAGAAAGGACATCGTCCAGAGGACGAAGAGAAACCCTATGCGATTGAGAGTCCCGATTGCCGATGTTATTCCCGGAGGGGACGCGAAGAGCCCTACGATGGTGAGTGCGGTGCTGAGGAGCAGGAATAAAACGAGCTGCAATCTCTGGCCGACGCGCGATACGAGGAAAAGCGGGAACAGATAGAGCAGCCACACGGCAGATCCCAGAGGGGTGAGCATATCGGCAGCGAAAATGCCGAGGAGGAGCAGAGCGACAACAAAATAGTCTCTGTGTTTCATCGAACGCACCCCCCCCTTGACGATCATATCCAAGAGCTTTGAATGCTGCTTCTCGGGACTCTGTGCCGGCGTCCTCTTTACCGGGCTCACGATGAGGCTATTAGGTAAGTATAAGGGAAACATAGACTATTATCAACGGCATAGGGGGGGAGGGGAAACAGTCGGATCTGACGAGGATTTTCCGGGCGTTGAAAAGCGCTCGTCGGGAAGGAGTGGACTGCGCCTTGCCGGGAGACGCCCCGGAAAGCTCGGTGCGCAGTGGCGCTCAAGGCGTCTGCCTGGTTCTGATCCGCTTCTGTCGCGCCCTGCCCCTGAGGAATATCATCACGCCGGAAACCGCTACCCATATAGTGCCGGCGCCCAGGACTATATGATAGGGGACGCTGAGCGGACCGAAACCGTAGTGGATCTCCACCAGCAGCTTGTCCCAGAGCAGCACGAGCGGAGGGAGCGTCCCCTCGATCGCCTCGCCTACCCGGTGGTGAACGCCGAGGAGCCAGTTCGCGCTGAGGAACATGCCGCTCGCCGCCTGGAGGACGAGCAGCAGGGCCAGCACGATCCCCGCTCTGCGGTGCCATTTTCTCAGCTCTCTCTCTTCCATTGGCAGGCCTCCTGGTCGGTACGCGTCCGTTCCACGGCAAAGAGAAGAAGCCATGATAGAATCCTATCAGGAAGCAGAGGGGAAATCCACCGCGCAGGCGGCAAACGACAGGCCGTACCGGGAAAGGCATCCTGTAGACAATGCCTTCTCAGGTCGTTTTTTACCGATACTGCTTTCGGCAGAGCCTCCCGGGCAGATCGGAAGCTGCTAGGAGCCGATGATCTCTAATATCTTATGAGCCGGGACTAACTTCTTTTCTTCCTTTGCCACACGATCAAAAAAATCACAGTTTGCACAGTCTCTCATCTTACTGGCAAAAGTGCCTTGCACCGTACCGCCGCAATAGGTCCCGGTAATTGCCCAGCAGGCACGACCACCGTTGATGCCATCATTGACTCGGTGAGCCTTGAAACAGCCGACAGCGGGGCATTCACCATATTCCACTACCTTCTCTCCTCCGGGCTGGCGGCCGCACTTCTTCTCTTCCCAGCAGTTCTTCTTAGCCATGACAACAATCCTTTCCCTGTACAAGTTTCTGCTAGCCGAAAACGTACTGCCTCTACGCCGAGCGTAATAGATGCGTTTGAGCGATAACGTCTTTTCGGTCAGGATTTCATCTACCCTTTCAAGTAATGCTCGCTCTTGTAGAACTCGCACTGCATGCAGTTGGCGAGCTTCACCGCAAAGGTGCCCTGCACTTTCCCTCCGCAGAGAGTTCCGGCTACCCGGGCGCACCTCCTTCCGTTGTCGGGGTACGCCGGGCACGGCCCGAGCTCTTTCTCCTTTACCCCGCCCTGCTCTCTGCCGCACTTCTTGAATTCCCAGCAGTTCATCGGTCTACTCCTCCTTTTCGAAACAGTTCGCTGAAAACCGTGCACCTTATATAGCGGAACGTAATGGAAAGGGGATAGAGATCTGTCCCCCGTTACAAGCTGCTAAATAATTATATCGTGGCTATGCCGGACATCTTTAGAGTCTCCGACGAAATACCGCAGCATGGAGTCGGGCGAGGCATAGCAGGTGAGCGGTATCAGCAGCCCGGGCGGGATCCCCCTCTCACTATGAAAGGGACGCCCGGAAAGCCGAAGGCTTTTCAGGGCGGTGGAGCGGGTCGGTACGACTCGATTCCGAGCTGGCCTCTCGGAGGACGGCTCGGATGCCGTCCCGAAGACGGGTCCCCCGAAGATCGTATGATCTCTGGGATAACAGTTGAGACGAACATACCATGCCTCGCCTGACTCCCTCTCGTCATTTTGTTAAGTCTTCTTGGTCATCTCACGTCTGAATAACAGATGCACTGTTTATTGTCGGCTGACAGGACGAAGCGCTCGCGTCGGCACCTTTATCGTGCCTTCACAAAATCTTCATAGAAGGTGTGGATACTAGGTTCTGCATTCGCCGGAGCCTGGCGCTCCGGGACGGATGCAAACCGCTGCTGCAGAGCGAAGAGGAGACAGGCGCGTCTGCTGCAAGTAAACAGGAAATGAACCGAAGAGAGAAAGGAGAAAAGACGTTATGAAGATCTCAGGCAGTTTAGTTGTTGGAGTCGCTATGGCTCTGTTGTTGGGCGTATCGCCGGTATTGGTGCAAGAGACGCATGCCGGCAGCTGGACAATCCGTGAGCAGATTCCTGCCGAATCACAGGAAGTGGAGATCGGCGGCGCAGCTTCCCGGACCTCCGTGCCTCAGCAGGACACGTATGCTGCGGATCGGGGTATCCGCCATCAGGTTCCCGCTGAATCGCAGAATGTGGATGCGGGCGGGACCCCCTTCAGCACATCCGCGGTGAAGAGGGAAAGAGCGCATACCGGGTGGACTATCCGGCACCAGATCCCTGCTGAGTCGCAGGAAGTCGATGCAGGCGGCGCAGCCCCCTGGACATCCGTCGCCAAAGGCGGAGCAGAGAAAGAATAGCAGGCGTCCTCTCACAGCGAAGGCATGGACGGATGATAAAGGGCATCCGTCTCATGCCTTCGCTGCACGCACCACGGTGGCGCCATGCGGAGAACGGTTCGGTCCGCAATGCCCGGTAATGTTTCTTATCTCCGAATTATATGTCTTTGAAGGGGATAGCAAACGTACTACATACAAAACACGTCGCCTTCAATCCTGCAAGCACAATGTTTCGCGTTTTCAATCACCTGCTTTCCCTCTCACTGCGGGTTCTCTGTTTAATGCGTTTGCCCCGGGGAAAAGAGAGCTTCGCAGAGAGTTCCAAGAGAGTGCCCGGACCTTACCCTTTGACACGCCGCAGACCGGGCAGGCGCGCCCACTTCAGCAGCAGCGCATTGATCGCAACGAGCAGCGAGCTGCCGGACATCGAGAGCGCAGCGATCCAGGGTCTCAGCAGCAGCCCGAACGCCGGGTAGAACACCCCGGCGGCAATCGGGAAGGCGATGATATTGTACCCGGCGGCCCACCACAGGTTCTGTCTCATTTTCCTCACGGTGGCCCTGCTGAGGGCGATTGCGCCGAGCACATCGAAGGGATCGCTCTTCATCAGCACCAGGTCCGCCGTCTCCATCGCCACATCGGTGCCTGCGCCGATGGCGATGCCGACATCGGCCTGCGCGAGCGCCGGCGCGTCGTTAATTCCGTCGCCCACCATAGCGACAAGCTTTCCCTGCCCCTGGAGCTCCTTGACCTTGTCCGCCTTGTGGCCGGGCAATACCTCGGCAAAGACGGTCTGGATACCCAACTCGGCCGCAATGCGTTCAGCCGTAGCCCGGTTGTCTCCGGTCAGCATCGCCACCTGAACACCCAACCTGCGCAACTCCGTAACGGTCTCCTTCGATGCGGGCCGGAGGGCGTCCGCAATAGCGATAATACCCGCCGACTTTTCGTCGACCGCAGCGTACACTACCGTCCGTCCGGCTCCCTCCAGGCCCGCCGCCCGCTCGCCTAAGCCGTCCAGTGCGATATTGCTATCGCGCATGAGCTTGCGGTTGCCGACGAGCACTGTCCGGCCGTTCACCGTAGCCCGCAGGCCGTGGCCGGGAACGGCCTCGAACCCGGTTGCCGCTGAAAGTTCGATATTCAGTTCCTTTGCATGCTCGACAACAGCTTGAGCCAGAGGGTGCTCGCTCGATTGTTCGGCTGAGGCAACCAGCTGCAGCAACTCGGCTTCTGAAAGGGGATTACCGGCTGCCGCCACCTCCACCACCCGGGGTTCGCCGACCGTAAGGGTGCCGGTCTTATCGAAAATGACCGCCTGCACCTTGGACGCCTGCTCGAGCGCGGTTGCATTTTTGAAAAGGATGCCGTTCAGGGCGCCGAGCCCGGTGCCCACCATGACCGCTGTCGGGGTGGCAAGCCCCAATGCGTCCGGACAGGCGATGATGACAACGGTTATGGCGAGGGTCAGGGCAAAGATAAGGCCGGCTCCGGCAACCCAGTACCACCCGGCAAAAGTAGCCAATCCGAATACTACCGCTGCCGCTACCAGCCATTGTGCGGCCCTGTCGGCCAGCCGTTGCGCCGGCGCTTTTGAATTCTGCGCTATCTGCACGAGCTTGACGATCTGGGCAAGGGCCGTATCCGCTCCCACCTTCGTGGCGCGAAAGCGGAAGGCGCCCGTTTTGTTCAGGGTTGCTCCGGTGACGACGTCGCCCGTCCTCTTCCTGACCGGCAGGCTCTCGCCGGTGATCATCGATTCGTCAACGCTGGATTCGCCCTCGACCACGACCCCGTCGACGGGGACTTTATCGCCGGGACGGATCAGAACGATATCGTCCGCCAGGACTTCCGACGTAGGCACCTCGACCGGACGGTTATCGCGAATGACGGTCGCTTTCGGCGGCGCAAGATCGAGCAGCGCCCGGATCGCGTCCGATGCCCCGGCGCGGGCGCGCATCTCCATCCAGTGGCCGAACAGGATAAACGCCAGCAGCACTACCGCCGCCTCATAGAACATTTCGCTCTCGAACAGAAACGTCGCCCCGATGCTGAAGAGATAGCCTGCACCCACCGAAAGCGCTACCAGCACCGACATGTCCAGGACACGGTTCTTGAGGGCGCGGTACGCACCGACGAAAAACATCTGCCCGCCCCAGAGCACTGCAGGCGTCGCCAGGACGAACATTATGATGTCTACGGGTATGTTGAACGGAACCGGCGGGTTGACGCCCAGCACCTCGGCGCCTATGGGGGAGTATACGGTGATGACAACCGCGAGCACAAACGTAACCCAGAAGCGGCGGCGGACATCGCGCACCATCTCCTCTAAGCTCATGCCGCCGCCGTGGCCCATTTCGTGCGCCGTCTCCGCTGCCTCGCCGGAGACCGCCTTTTCCTCTCCGGGAGGAGCGTGGCCGAAATGCTCCCGTGCCAGCACCGGCGGACGATGCCCGACCGCGCCCTGATCCGGTGCGCAGACATGCCGCGGCAGCACCTCGCCCCGGCAATGATACCCGCACTGCCCGATAAGATCGCGAACGGCGCTTTCCGTAACGACGTCTTCATCGTACGCGACGGTGACGGTCTCGCTCATATAGCTCGCTTCGGCGCGATGCACGCCCGGCTGCCGGCGCAGAAAGGTTTCGAGCGCAGGGCCGGAGCTGCCCCGCAGCAGACCTCCGGCCTCAAAAACTTTCTCTTTCACCATGCCTCCTCCTTACCTATCGCCGCTGCGCCTCGGTCGGGACCGCCTCCGCCGGCTCCTCTCTTCCTTTGAATCCCTCTTCCATGAACTCCCGCTGCGCCGCCTGCAACGATTCGCCCATGGCTGCGTGAACAGCCTCTTCGGGAATAGTGCGGGGGAGGAAGCTCTTGACTATCCCCAGCGACCGATCGGTCTTCTCGACGGACGTTCTCCAGTCCGTTTCGATGCCGGTCATCGCCCGTATGGCGTCGATCGCCTCGGGAATGACGATCGCCTCGTTGTGGACCTGATAGGTGATATATACTTCCCGGTCGTCGGCGGCGAGCGCGTCGTCCCAGACCGCCACCTCCCACATATCGCCCCGCGGGCGCTTGAGGTCGCGCATCATCTCTATCACCGCATTGAGCGCTACCAACCCGTCGACTGCGCGGATGAAGGCGATGCGGGACGACTCCCAGAGGGAGTGACGCAGCTCGTCCAGGTGCACCCTGCGCGTAGTCTCCAGCATGAGATAATGAAGATGGCTCAGGTTGTACGGGCCAGCCCCGGCCATCGTGGTGATGTCGAGGTCGGGGATGACCGTCCGGGCGTCGGGCCCCTGATGGCTGGGGACCTTTGTCTCCGGGATGGCGGTATTGATCATGCCGTTCTTGTGTGATTCCCAGGGGTCGGTCCCGCGCCGGAGGATGACGCCGCGCGCCCGCTTGACCAGGCCCTGCTTGTGCAGTGCATGGGTAACCCGGCAGATAGCCGTAGTGTTGCACGATACCACGCGTACGAAATCGCGATTGAGAGCGCCGTCGTAATTGACCTGCGCCACGAAGGAATAGCCCGCGAGCTCGTGCTTCTCTCCTCCCTGGAAGACGGCTTTCACCCCTGCCGCCGCGTAGCGCTCCTTATTGGCGGAGGCCACCTTCTTGGGTGTGCAATCGACGACAATATCCACCTGCTTCAGCAGGTCGTCTAACGTGCCGGCGACGGGGATGCCGGCGTCTTCCATGACCGCCCGCTTCTCGGGCGCCGAGGCATAGACAGGATAGCCGCGCTCGACCGCCACCCTGATCCGGTAGTCGTATACCACATCGGCGACCCCGGCGAGCTCCATATCGTCCTGCAGCGCCACTGCGTCGGCGACCCGCTTGCCGATGACCCCGTACCCGTTCACCGCCACGCGTACTTTAGTGCGTTCCATAGTCCCCTCCTTTCCAGCATATCGTGGGCTTCGTTCGCACCGGCTACGCCGCTGCCTGTTTTCGGTTCCCGACGGAACACGTGCCTCTCTTGGAGACCTGTTATCGTTTATAAGGCAATTCTAGCACTATTTCGGTCCCTCTTCCCGGCTGGCTGGTCACATGGAGTTTCCCCTGATGTCCCTCCACTATCTTTTTGGCGATAGGCATGCCGAGGCCGGTGCCGGTACTCTTCTTGGTATAAAAGGGAACGAAGATATTCTCGAGCGCCTCGTCATCCATGCCGGCCCCTGGTCTTTAATTCTGATAGTCACTATAATACCCCCACTTTTTTGCGGTGTCTCCGCCTCGCTCACCCTCCCCCTATGCCGAAGAACGAAAGGAGCACCGTAAGGTACTGAACAAGCCAGAACACGGCCAGGCCGATGCCCCACACCATTCCCGATCGCGCCCATCCCTTCTTGTACTTTCTGACCGCGATGATCTTGCCGCCGTAAAGAACAAGCCCGAGCACGCCGTTGAGGGGATGGACCAGGAACCAGCCGAGATTGAGCGCCTTCGAGGGATTGCGGAGGGGGAAATGAAAGTAAACGCACATAGCGGAAACGAATACATAGCAGGCAAAAGTGATCCAGGCCGCATGCTTGTGAACGCTCAGCGCTCTTTTCATGTTTTGCGCAGGCAGCAGCCACTTCTTCAGAGAGGCGGCGGACAGCAGCGCTAAAGCGGCACTAATAACGCCGAATGATGCGAACAGCATCTGGAAGCGCATGATCCTGATATTCGACGAGACCTGTATCCGGTGCGCCCCCATACTGTGCCGGACGGCCCACTCCCTGCTTTCGTACACGTTGTGGCATCGCATGCAGGCGTACTCGACGCCCAGATAGCCGGGGTTCACTCTCCGCCCGTTCCGCACAACCGCGGGGAAGGGCGCCGCATGGTCGATGGTGAACAGATGGCTTTTGAGGTCGCCGCGAAACAGGGCCGGATTCCCCTCGGCAACCACGCCCGCAGGAGGCATATGGCAATCGATGCAGGTTATGCCCCTTTTGCCCTTGTAGCTCTCCTTGAAGCGTGCCGCTATCCCCTGATGACAGCTCTCGCAGGACTGCCGTACCGATTCTTTCGAGGGGAGGTGCGGGTTGTGGCACACAGTGCAGGAAAAACTCCGCATCGTGCTCTTCAATAGCTGATTCGTTTCCGTGTACGGCGCTATAAAGACTCCCTGGACAGGGATGTCTCCCCGCGGCGAAAGGGCGTGGCACGTTGCGCAGCTGTTCCTGTCTATCCTGATATCCGCCTTCAGAGCTGAACGTGCATGGAGAGCGCCCGGACCATGGCAGGCCTCGCACTGCACCCCCTCGAGCCTCCAGGTCCCGATAATGCCCTCACGCCCTTCGTGATGCCCTTCCGGCGAGAACCCGGTCGTGTGGCATCCGCCGCAGTCGTAGGGGACCTTCTGTCCGGGGAGATAATCGACCCACTTCCTGCTTTCGAGGTTGTACTGGTTCCCGCCGCTTCCGTGCGGGGTCGAGGTAACCAGGTAGCCGTTGCCGTCAAGGAACAGGGCTTTCCAGCGGAAGCCCCCTATGATATAGGAAATATCCTTCTTCGTGAGGCCGGGAGGGAGCGGGACCTCTTTGCCTTCCTTTGAGGACGGCTTGAGAAGGATTCTGGCGTGTCCAGAGGTCTTCCAGTCGTCATACACCTGCCGGTGGCAGGGGGCGCACTGCCCGGCGCCGACATAGGCGTTTTCCGGAGCTGCCGCACGGGTCTGAAGAGGGAAGAGAAACAACATCAGGCACAGAATAAAGGGGGACAACGCTGCACTGCGTTGGGTGAAGCGCTCCATCGGCAAGCCTCCTGGTGGCAGTGTGCTTACGTTCCACGGCAGAGAGCAGAAGCGATGATAAAATCCTATCAGGAAGCGGAGGGGAAATCCACCGCCACGACGACAGCCGGGGCAGCCCGCGCCGCCGGGAGCCTCCTGTCACGGATATCCTCTCATCAGGCAGTGCCCTGCCCGCATTACCGGCGGCATAGCATCCTTCTCGTCAGCCAGAATGCCGCCGCCCCCGTAACGCTCAACTGGAGCAGCGGTGAAAGACCGATTCCGAACAGCGTGGGCATGAGCGGCGTGTAGCTCCAGGCTCCCAGCAGAAAGACTTTTCTATACTCGATGAGAAAGGCTATGGCAAGCCCGGCAATGAAAACGGCGGAGAGGTGCTTGCCTCCCATGCTGCATATCCAGAGCATATCCCGCCACAGCAGCATTACCATAAAGTAAATGCCCACGATAAGGGCTCCGTCAATAGCCGAAACATAGACGACCATCCGGACATACTTCACCGCCATGAAAGACGCGTGCCGCTCATAGAGGAAAGCGGCATGGAGTGATTCCCATACGAAGTTGAACACGTACGAGAACGCGAAAACCCACAGCAGAACCGCTCCGAGCGATGCGGCCCTGTCCCTCACGGGCTCCCTTTTCCCAAGGATGCATTCATAGTGATATTATATTCCTTTTGTCTGTGGCACGATCCCCGTTCTCGTTTCCTCACGCTACTCTCTTTTGAACCTATACTCTTTTTATAGCAGAGAGCCGAGTAGACTGCCTGTCAGAACTTTCCACCATCACTCGTCCTGAATAGTCGACTGACAGCGCCTCAGGGAAAGACAACACCATGGTGTAGAGAAACAGTGAGGTAACAGCTCCATGACCGGGCTCGGACCGCTCGACTTCGCTGTCAGGGGATGCCGCGTCTCAAGGGGAATAGCGATAAACAGGAAGGGAGGATAGCGTACACTTGCAAAGACGACACCAGAAAGTTTTTAAAACCATATCCTTATGCCGGCCACGAATGAAACGGACCCGGTGTCGTTACCCGCGGCTCTCGCCAGAGATGCCGTCTCCCCAATCTTCCGGCTCCAGGAAACGCCGATATACGGGGCGAATTCCCGGCGGAGCTCATAGCGCAGCCGGGCGCCGAGCTCGATATCGGTTATGCCCTGGCCGGTACCGTACTTTTCGACATCCTGAGCTGCGAGGCCTACTTCGAACCGCAGCTGCAGGATAAGCCGCTGGCCGAGGAAAAGATCATATTCCGCTTCGACGGCCGCCGAAACATCCCCGTCCTCACTGACATAGGCGGTCGCCTCCACCTCGAACCAGTTGGGCGCCAGCCCCTGTACGCCAAAAGCCGCGAACGTCCGGTCCGGATCGGGCTTGAAGTCGTGCCGGATCCCGAGCTGCAGGTCCCAGAACGGGGAGATGGTGCGGCTGTAGAACAGCTCTACCTGAGCCTCATCGACTTTCTCGTCATCTATCAGCCACGTTCCCTCGCTCTTGAGCCACAGCTTGTTGTAATCCGCGCCGACCCACGCCTGCACATCCCAGAGCAGCAGCTCCTTTCCCTCCCGGGTCTGATACTCGAGGCGGTCGCCGAAAAAAACCGCGAACACTTCATTGTCGTGGACGAACTGGACCCCGAAGTTTTTCTGCGGTCCCTCCCGGGCGTCTTCGGCATATTTAGGGATGTCCGGGCCCGCTTCAGGGACAGAAGGCCCTTCGGCGGTCAGCCCTGCACCGGGCATGAGCGCGAGGAACAAAAGCACCGCTAGTGTCTTGGTCGTCATCGTGATCTCTCCCTGTCAGGCGACCCGGATGATCTGGGCCATGCCGGCTTCCATGTGGTAGAGCAGGTGGCAATGGAAGGCCCAGTCCCCCTTCTCGATCGGCGTGATCAAAACCGAAAGCACCTCGCCGGGTTTGGTCAGAACCGTGTGCTTGAACGGCAGCTTGTCCGCGCCGTTTTCGAGCTGCATCCACATGCCGTGCACGTGTATGGGGTGCTCCATCATGGTGTGATTGACCAGGAAAAGGCGGAGCCGTTCGTTGTGCCGGAAAAGGTGGGGGCCGGGGTGCTCGCTGAATTTTTTGCCATCGAAGGAGAACATGTACCGCTCCATGGTGGCGGTGATATTGATCGTCATCTCCCGGTCGACGATTTCGGAGTAGGGCTGCGGCTCGGTGGAGACGAGGTCGTCGTAGATAAGGACTCGCCAGCCGTCATCACCCAGGCCGATGCCCGGTTCGTCCAGGCGGTACCTGGGGTTCATGACCACCATGGCCACATTCGTATTGCCCTTGTCCGGCTTGAAAGGGGTGGGACCGTTAGGGCCGGGGACCCTCGGGTCATGCCGCACTTTTGCGTGCCCGCCGTGTTTCATTTTGCCGCTGCCCATGTCGGCCATGCCTCCCATGCCGATGTCCTCAAGGGTGCGCACCGGACGGGGGCGAAGCTTCGGCACCGGCGCCTCGAGGCCGGGCTCGGGCGACAGGGTGCCCCGGGTGTAGCCGCTGCGGTCGAGGGATTCAGCGAAGATGGTGAACGGGCGGTCTTCTTTCGGCCTCACCAGGACATCATAGGTTTCGGCTACGCCGATCCGGAACTCGTGCACCGGGACCGGCCGCACCGACTTGCCGTCGGCCATGACCACCTCCATGTCCATGCCGGGGATGCGAACGTCGAAAATGGTCATGGTGGAGCCATTGATGAAGCGCAGCCGGACCGTCTCGCCCGGATTGAAAAGAGCCGTCCAGTTCATGGCCGGCGAGTGGCCGTTCATCAGGTAGGTGTACGTGGAGGCAGTCACGTCCAGGAGATCGACGGGGCTCATTCGCATCCGGCCCCAGGCCATGCGCTCGGAGATCGTATTCGCCAGGCCGCGCTTGCCGACGTCCTTGAAAAAATCCCACAGCGTGCGCTGCTGGAAGTTGTAGTAGTCGCTCCTCAGATTAAGGTGGCGGAAAATCGTATCGGGACTCTCGAAGGACCAATCGGAGAGCAGTATCGTATACTCCCGGTCGTAGGCGAACGGCTCGCCGTCTTTCGGATCGATGATCAGGGGCGCATAGGTGCCGGTCTGCTCCTGAAAGGCGGAATGGCTGTGGTACCAGTAGGTGCCCGCCTGTTTGAGCCGGAACCGGTACTCATAGGTCTCGCCCGGCCTGATGCCGGCGAAGTTGACCCCCGGCACCCCGTCCATGCGGAACGGCACCAGGACCCCGTGCCAATGGATCGAGGCGTGCTCGGTATCCATCAACCCGTTCGTCACATTGAGCGTGACATAATCTCCCTCCCGCAGATGCACCAGCGGACCCGGGACCGTGCCGTTGATTGCCGTGGCCGTACCCGTGCGTCCGTCGATCTTCAGCGGCGCATAGGCGATGGTGAGGTCATAACGGTCTTTCGGCCCCGTTATCCCGGGCTCCGGGCCCGGCGGTGATGCCCAGGAAGGCAGAGGCAGCGCGAACCGTACCCCTGCCAGAAAGATTCCCGCTCCCGCCGCCTTTATGAAGTCGCGCCGGGTGATGCCGTTCAAATCGCTGTTGCGAAGTGTCGTATACCCTTCTTTCAGCATGTGATGGTTATCCGTTGAACACTTGCCTAAAGTCTAGCTTCTTCAACACAGCTCGTCAACCGGAAAGTGCAAAGACTGCGGCTACAGCGCCTGCCGTCCTCTCCATTCCGCTCATACCGGGACGCCGTTTTCATCTCGCAGCTCAAGACGGCATCGCCCTTCCTGACTTCGGCGCGGTCGGAGAGCCGAAATCCCTCTTGAGCAAGCTGAAAAAATAGATGCGCTATCTATTGCGGGGCTGACAAGATATTACGTTTCATCTTCCGTTCATAAAATCTTCACAACAGGCGTGCATACTACTACCAAGCTAGCAGAACAAGAGGCCTCGGGATGAATGACTGCTTCCGTTACAGTGATGAACCCTGGTGTTTCATTATGCCGGAGCGAAGCAGTATCGGTTCGTGTATGACCATACGGAGAAGATGAACTAAAGTACAAAAGGAGAAAAAGCGATATGAAAAGTTCGAATGGTTTGTTTATTGGAGTCGCTATGGCTCTGTTGTTGGGCGTATCGCCGGTATTGGTGCAAGAGACGCATGCCGGCAGCTGGACAATCCGTGAGCAGATTCCTGCCGAATCACAGGAAGTGGAGATCGGCGGCGCAGCTTCCCGGACCTCCGTGCCTCAGCAGGACACGTATGCTGCGGATCGGGGTATCCGCCATCAGGTTCCCGCTGAATCGCAGAATGTGGATGCGGGCGGGACCCCCTTCAGCACATCCGCGGTGAAGAGGGAAAGAGCGCATACCGGGTGGACTATCCGGCACCAGATCCCTGCTGAGTCGCAGGAAGTCGATGCAGGCGGCGCAGCCCCCTGGACATCCGTCGCCAAAGGCGGAGCAGAGAAAGAATAGCAGGCGTCCTCTCACAGCGAAGGCATGGACGGATGATAAAGGGCATCCGTCTCATGCCTTCGCTGCACGCACCACGGTGGCGCCATGCGGAGAACGGTTCGGGAAACCCCTCCTGGCGCGGGGAGTATCCAAGCCCTTTATCCCCTCTCCTCTCAATGGAACACTACCGGCGCGGTCCGCTCTCCTCTTCCCGGTACGTTCGCCTGCACGGGACCGGAGTCCTTCTCGTCGAGCGGCGCCATGGTGCCTGCGTCGCGCCGGGCGCTCCACGCTGCTTTCGTCCCCTCCCCTGAACGCAGGTCGCCCGCGATCCGGTCCCCGTTGACCTTGGCGGTGAAGCGGGCGGGGGTCTTCATTCCCTGCACCGTATCGTTGATCGTGAATCTCAGCGTATCTCCTTTGAGCTGCACGTCGCTGAGCTTCACCCTGGCGCCTCCCGATTCGAGGGTGCCGGTGACGTTCTGGAACCGCTGCGTGAGCCTGAGCGTGTACGGCTTGCCGCCTCTCTCCGCTGTCCAGGTCCAGGTGCCGCTCACGTTGGCGGGAATGACCCAGTAGTAGACGGTATGCCCTTCCACGTCGGTCTTGTGGTCGGGTTTCCAGTCGTCCATGTCGAAGTCGTGGGACACCACGCGGGTCCCGGGTTTAAGCTCCCTGAGCAGTTTGGGGCGGAGCTGCAGGTTGACCGACGAGAGCAGGTAGAGCGTCACGACGCTCGCGTCGCGCAGGTCGACGTCGAAGAGGCTCTTCTGGACAAAGCGCACTTTGTCCGTTACCCCTGCCTTGCGCGCATTATCGTTGCTCTCTTTGATGCGCTCGGGGTCGATATCGACGCCCGTGCCGCGGGTCCCGTACTTCTGGGCGGCGGTCACGACGATGCGTCCGTCGCCGCACCCGAGGTCGTACAGCACGTCGTTCCTGGTGACGCCGGCCATCGAGAGCATGGTGCGCACCACCTCATGGGGTGTCGGCACGTAGGGGACATCGAGTTGGACGCCGTCATCGCTCTCGGTGAAGGAGAGGGCGGGGACGATCTGCGGGAATCCTCCCTGCCGTTCGATGAACACGCCGCGGTCCGGGGTGATCCCCCAGAGCGCGATCATCGCGATCACGATCGACGAATACATGAAATTTCGCTTCATTCCGGTCCTCCTTTTCGGTCAGACGTTTTTTCATGACTCCGGGCCACCAGCAGGAGCGGGAGCCCGGAGACCAGGACCGCCACGCCGGCCAGTGCCCCTATCCCGGTATACGCCAGGCTCGCCCTGAGCATATACGCGCAGAAGGCGCAGAAAATAATCGGGGTGAGGGGGTACAGAGGGACGCGAAAGGGGCGCGCAAGGGCGGGGTCTTTCCGCCGCAGGACAAAGAGCGCGATCCCCACGAGGAGAAAGAAAAACCAGAAGACCGGCGCGGTATACTCGACCATGGTGGTGAACCCGCTCCGCGTACCGGTGCCCATGAGGACCAGCGCCAGCGCGATCGCGCCCTGCAGGAGCAGCGCGTTGGCAGGCGTTCCGCTCCGCTCGTGCCACTGCCCGAGGAAGCGGAAGAGCGAGAAGTCCCGGCCCAGGGCATACGCGCTGCGGGCCCCGGTGATGGTCGCCGCATTGCCGGTGCTGAGGGCCGCGACAATAACGAGAAGGCTTATGAAATGAGCGCCGCTCTCGCCCGCGAGATACCGCATGAAGTCGGCGGCAACGGTCTCGGACGCCGCCGTGCCCGCAACGCCGAGCACGCGCATGAAGATGAAGTTGATCCCGACGTAGAGCACGGTTATAATGCCGATACCGTAGAAGAGGACCCTCACCATGGTGCGCTTCGCGCCGCGAAGCTCCGAGGAGAGGTACGCCGCTTCGTTCCAGCCCCCGTACGTGAGCAGCACGAAGATCATCGCCTTCCCGAGCACGGGGCTGCTCTCCACCGGCGGAGCGCCGCGGGGCAGCGCCGCAGGGGCGGTCGCCAGCCCCAGGGCGACGACCGAGACGAGTCCTCCCATGATCGCGGCGGTCAGGACATTCTGCACCCGTTTCCCCTGCTGTATGCCCGCGACATTGAGTGCCGTCAAACCGGCGATGATCAGCGCTGCATAGACCGAGGAAGAATAGGGACCGAGCCGCGCGACCCCTGAGGCATAATCCCCGATGAGGAACGCTACTAGGGCGATCGATCCGGTCTGTATCACCATGATCCGGGCCCAGGCGAAGAGGAAGGCCGTGCTGTTGCCGAAGGCGCGGCGGAGATAGTAGTAATCGCCGCCCGCATGAGGATAGGTGGAGGTCAGCTCCGCGTAACACAGGGCGCCGATGAACGACAGCACGCCGCCGAGGAGCCATGCTGTCAGCGCCGCTCCCTCGCTCCCCGAATTCAGAGCGACGAGCGAGGGGGTCTTGAAGATCCCCGCTCCGATCACCATGCCGATGATCATCGAAACGGCATCCGTTGTGGAGAGCGTCGGCCGGGGCATCGCTGCCCTGCCTGATACGGCCTCCTTACGGGATACTGTCTTTCTGCCCATTCAGGTCACCTCCCGGCAGAGCGCCCTGTTGGAGAGAGAGAGGGGGCGGGCTGTGCAGTAAGCATCGGGGAGAGCGGCAGCGCTGCGGCGTCAGCATCGAGCCGCAGCGTGCTCACTGCAGCGCCTCAGCGATGGTTGTCCCTGTGTGGTGGCTTGCTCTGTTGCGCGGTACTGAATACGGCTGTTGAACAGGTTTCGAGCGGGGTGCTGCTGTGCTGCCCGCGGCAGCCGCTCATTCCTTCATAAAAGCGGAGAAAGGTACTCCCCCCGACTTATTTAAACCATAGCACAGAACCGGGGAGTTGTGAAGGCAGCGGGAAGGACGTCCCCGCTTCTGCTACTGCTCCCCGGGCTGTTCCGTCCCGGTATGCTTCAGCTCCTGCATCAGGAAGAAATTGAGGACGACACGGATCCCGACGATCGCGGCGAGCCGCCCGATATCCTCCCACGAAGGCGAGATGGCGGTCCTCAGGAGATCGGCACCGATCAGGAACTCGAGGCTCAGGGAGAGGGAGTAGCCGAGACGCCGCCTGCTTGCAGCCAGGGCGCGGTATCCGGCAGCGCCGGATACCGCTCTCCGCAGATAGACGATCACCGCGCCGACGATCCCCGCGAGGATGAAGAGCACCGCGATCCCCTCGGCGAGGATAGCGATGTAGTAGGCGAACGTTTTGATGATGCCATGGAAGTCCGGCACTGCCTGGAATAGGACCACCGCTCCCCTCCTGTTCCGAAGCGATCTTCTTAATGGGGATGAGGACTGAGCAGCCCGATGATGAGAGTGTGCTCCATGTCTCATTATACCGTCGGAGCCCTGAAAACATAAGGGGGATACGCGGATACGGCAGCGACAGCAGGGAGGGCTCCTCACCGCCGCGCAGAGCGGCCGGTGAACGGTATCGATAGCAGGGACAGGGGCGCCGCCTTGCAGGGCAGCGTGATCATCGCTTCGGTACCCGCTCCCTCACGGCTGGTTATGCGGATCGTGCCGTAATGCCCCTCGACGATCTTCTTTGCGAGCGACATGCCGAGGCCGGTCCCCTTGCTCTTGCGCGTGAAGAAGGGGACGAAAATATTCTCGAGCGCCTCGTCATCCATGCCGGTCCCCTCATCCTTGATAGTGATCCTCAGGGAGGCCTCTTCGTGGAGCGCGCGAACGAGGACCGCCTGCCCCTTCCCGGAAGCTTCGAGGGCGTTGGTGATGAGATTCACCAGTGCCCGCTCCAGGTAAAACCGGTCCACCTCGACGTTCACGGGATACCCGGGGAGCTCCGCGGAGAGCGTTATTCCCATCACCGCGGCCTTTTCCTTGCAGGACTGGCACGCCTTATCGACGATGGAGCGGGCGTCCTCCTCTTTGAGCTCGAACCGGATCGGCCGCGCGAAATCGAGGACATCGAAGACGATGCGCTGCATCGTCTGGGCTGCATCGAGAATCTCCCGGGCGGCAGAGAGGACGTCTCCCTTCCCGTCCCGGATGCGCCGTGCGAACCCATGGACCGTGATGAGCGGGGTCTTCAGATCGTGAACGATGGTAGTGGCGACCCGGCCGATCGTGGCGAGGTCGTGCTCCCGCTGGAGCTCTCTCCGCTGCCGCCGCTCGCGGTCGATGAGAAAGCCGGCGAGCGAGGCGAAGAGCCCGGTGAACAAGAAGTGGAGGAGCCGGTCTGCTTCGTGCAGAGGAGATCCTGTCCAGTCCGCCAGGAAGACATAGGGCAGGTAGAGCACTGCGCAGAGGATATACGCGCCGACAGCGCCTTTGAGGCCGAAGACCAGCGCTCCCAAAAGCACCGGGATATAGTAGAGCTCCCGGTAAATGTTGTGGAGCGCATGGATCTCGGGGATCGTGACGTAGTGGAGATACGTGATGGCCAGTGCGGACAGAACGATGGCGCCGGCGGCGCATGTTCTCTTCTGTCCTCCCATGATACGACCTTTCACCGCGACCCTGCAGGGATATCCCTCGCAGGGGAAATCTATTCCACGTGTGGGGGAGGGCGGCTCGCTGCCGCCGGCCCCGCTCAGGAGAGCGATACGAGCTCGATCTCGAAAGTCAACCGCTTTCCGGCAAGAGGGTGATTGGCATCGAGAACGACCGTGCCGTCGTCTATCTCCCTTATCACCACGCTCATATCCTTACCGCCCGGCTGGCTGAGACGGAGGGTCATGCCCCGTTCGAGACTGATGTCCTTCGGGAGCTGCTCTCTCCGCACGCGCACGACGAGATCGTCGCGGTGCGGTCCGTACGCCTCTTCAGCGGGGATGGTGACCGTCTTCCGCTCACCCACCTCCATCTCCCCTACCGCTTTCTCGAAGCCCGGGATGAGATCTTTCTCGCCGAAGACAAACTCGATCGGAGCGCCCCCGTGCGAAGAGTCGAACGTCGTCCCGTCATCGAGCCGCCCCGTATAGTGCACCTTCACCCTGCTGCCGCTCGGTACCCGTCCCATGCTCCTCTCCTTTTCCGCCGGCTCCCCGTCCTCTTCCCGGAGGGCCGGGGAGAGTACGCCATGCAACCGGGACCTCACATCCCCTCTGCATGGCCGTCTATACCCTATACTAGCAAAAGCCGCCCGTTAAAGAAACCATGCTCCGGCAGATACACGAACAGGAGAGGGGCCGCGGCCCCTCTCCTCCCCTATGCAATTGCCCCCGGCTTGCCGGATTTGCCGGATTTGCCGGATTTGCCGGATTCGCCGGGCTTGCCGGGCTTGCCGGGCTTGCCGGGCTTGCCAGGCTTGCCAGGCTTGCCAGGCTTGAATGAATGCAGGGGCATAAGGTATCATGAGCATTCAGACTTTCATTACGAGGAGGCTTGCTTGGGCCGTTCTGTACGCGTCAGATTCGCGCCGAGTCCGACAGGGCATCTGCACATCGGCGGCGCACGAACCGCACTGTTCAACTGGCTGTTTGCACGCCATCACCAGGGGACGTTCATTCTCAGGATCGAGGATACCGATACCACCCGCTCCACCGAAGAGTACATCGGAGCCATTATCGAGGGTATGACGTGGCTGAAGCTCGACTGGGACGAGGGACCGTTCCGCCAGACCGCGCGGTTCGACCTCTACCGGAGCTATGTAGAACGGCTGCTCGGGGAGCATAAGGCCTATTACTGCTATTGTACGCCCGAAGAGCTCGAGCAGCGGCGGCAGGAAGCGCTCGCCCAGGGGAGGACCCCGAAGTACGACGGCCGGTGCAGGCTGCTCACCGAGCCGATGCCGGGACGTGCTGCGGCGGTGCGCTTCAAGATGCCCCAGGAGGGGCAGACCGCGGTGAAGGACCTCATAAAAGGGACCATCGAGTTCGACAACAGCGTCCTCGAGGATATGATCGTTCTCCGCTCCGACGGTACGCCGACCTATAACTTCGTCGTGGTCGTCGACGATATCGATATGAAGATAACCCATGTCATCAGGGGCGACGACCATGTCAACAACACCCCCAAGCAGATCCATATCTACAAGGCGTTCGGATGGGAGGTCCCCGAGTTCGCCCATCTCCCCATGATACTCGGCTCCGACAAGGCGCGGCTCAGCAAGCGGCACGGCGCTACGTCGGTGATGGCCTACAAAGATATGGGCTACCTTCCCGACGCGCTGGTCAATTACCTCGTGCGGCTCGGCTGGTCCTACGGAGACCAGGAGGTCTTTACCCTGGAAGAGCTCGTCCGCTATTTCTCGCTCGAGAGCGTCGGGTCGTCCGCAGCGGTGTTCAATCCCGAGAAGCTCCTGTGGCTCAACAGCCAGTACATAAACAACGCAGACGCCGGGGAGCTGGCGGAGCTGGTGGTCCCTTTTCTCGTACAGGAGGGCGTCGTCACCGCGGGAGGGGAGCTCGACCGGGCGTGGCTCGCCAGGGCAGTGGCATCGCTCAAGGAGCGGTCGCGGACCCTGGTCGAGCTGGCCGGCCAGATGCGCTACTATCTTCTCGATTATGTCGATATCGATCCCAAGGCCCGGGAGAAGTTCCTGAAGCCCGAAGCGCTCTCGCTGCTCGCCGAGCTGAGCCGGATGCTCTCCGACCTCACCGACTTTACCGCTCCCGAGGTCGAGAAGGTGTTCCTCGCCCTCGCCGAAAAGCACGGCGTCAAGCTCGGGGCAATCGCCCAGCCGGTGCGGGTCGCCCTCACCGGCGGCACCGCGAGCCCCGGCATCTTCGAGGTGATCGAGATCGTCGGAAAGGATAAAGTGCTCAAGAGATTGTCACGAGCCGCTTCAGGAGGATAAAATGGCGCTGTCAAAAGAACTGCTCGATATACTCGCCTGCCCGAAATGCAAGGGCGACCTTGTTTACCGCGAAGCGGCAGCGGACGACCAGAGCGGAGCTGAAGCTGCGCTGATCTGCGATGCCTGCAAGCTCCTCTACCCGGTCAGGGAGGGCATCCCCGTAATGCTCATCGACGAAGCGGGCGCGTTATAGCGTTATAGCGTTATAGCGTTATTGCGTTATAGCGTTATTGCGTTGCAGCGTTTGTAGCGTTATTGCGTTCATCGCGCTTGTCGGGTTTATCGCGTTGCGGATGACGAGAGACCCCGCGGTTGAGGAGACGGCACGATGCTCCGTTCACAGCTCGGGCGCCGTGAACTCGACCTCTCTGTCCTGGAAGGGGCAGGGGAAACGGAGCGAGACGGCGGTGAGGCGCATGCCTTCCGTGTTCTTGTTGCCGGTCCCGTATTTGGGGTCGCCCATTACAGGATGGCCGATCATGTCGAAGTGGCGCCGGATCTGGTGGAGCCGTCCGGTAGTGATGACCACCTTCGCCTCCGTGGTATCGCTTTCAGGACGGTAGCGCACCACCTCGTACTCGGTCCTCGCCGGCTTGCCGTCGAGGGGCAGCTCGATAATCTCCTTTGTTCCCTTTTTGCCAAGGCTGCCGAGCACCTCGACACGATACCCCTTGACGATGCGGTGCTTCCGGAAGAGCTCGGAGAGTCTTGCCGCCGCCTCCCTGCTGTGCGCCAGGAGCATAACACCCGAGGCCTCGCGATCGAGGCGATGGACGAGGAAAGTATCGCGGCCGGGTCCGAAGCGCACCTCGGCCTGCCGCACGAGCGAACAGTGGTCGCCGTACATGGTGCCCTGGGACATCAGTCCCGGGGGCTTGAGCCAGATGCTGTAGTGCTGCCGGTCGCTTAATAATACACCCTGCGGCGGTGCTGCCGAAAGGACTTTATCGTCGTAGTACAGCTCCAGGTAGTCGCCGGGAGCGAGCGCCGCGGTCGCGCGCCGAATCCGCTTCAGCCCGCTCTTCTTCTTCCGCACCCAGACGGCCCCCTTGTTCATCGCCTCTTTGACCTTCGTCTTCGAGAGGCCCGAGCGGGCGGCGAGGAAGTCGCTGACCGTCTCGTTCGTTGCGGTCGTGACCGTCGTCTTCACGACAAACTTGTCTTTCGATTGTATGCGCATACTGTTATTGTACCATTCTCTTGCCCGGTCCATGCCCGCTGCACGTTCTTGACAATTTCCCCTGTTCCCTTATCCTTGAGATAAGATACCGGGAGATGACGCCACGCTATCCCTGCGTTCTGTTCCGATCTTCACCACGGTTGCCCGCGTTCGCCTGCAGCGCCTCTCCCGTCGCGATCCGGTTCGCCGGTAACAGCACGCGCAAGGAGGAACGCCCATGACCGAAACCACGACCCGTGTGGTCAACATCAATATCGCAGCAGCGCCGGAGCTGGCCCACCTGACGATGCTCGGCAAAGAGCGGGCAGAGGCCCTTGTCAGCTACCGCAATGAGCACGGCTCGTTCAAGAGCTGGGAAGACCTGCACGCCGTCCCCGGCTTTTCGGACATCATTATCGACGATCTGAAAAACAGCGGCGCCACCCTGGGCGGCATCGCCGAAGAAGGAGAACAGATTCACGACTGACCGGGGCTCGCCCTCTCCCGTTTGTACCCGACCGCTTCATAATGCTACACTGAATACACGCCGGTGCGTCCGGCCTGATATCATCGTTACCGGGAAGGAGCTGAGGCAGCGTTATGCAGCAGAGAATGGCGACCAGGAGTGCGGCGCTCGTTGCGTTCGTTCTGCTCTGCTTCGGGTATGTCCCGGCTGCAGGGGCCGGGGAGGCTACCGAACAGGTCCGGCAGACGGTTGAACAGATCCGGAGCGTCTTCAAGGACAGGGACCTCAACAAACCGGAAAAGAAGAAACAGCGCAATGCCCGGCTCCGTACCATTGTGGAGGGGAGATTCGATTTCGAGGAGATGTCGAAACGGTCACTGGGCCTCCATTGGAGCAAGAGGACGCCGGAGGAGCAGCGCGAATTCGTCTCCCTCTACAAAGACCTGCTCGAAGATGTCTACCTGCGCAAGCTGGAGCAGCATGAGAGCAAGATAAAAGAGCATGTCGAGGATAAAGTAGTCTACCTGGACGAGCGCACCGAGGGCTCCTACGCCCTCGTCCGGACCGCCGTGGTCACCAAAGGCGGCAAGGAGGTGCGCCTCGACTACCGGCTCCTCAGGAAGAACGAGAAATGGGAAGTCTATGATGTGTATATCGAGGGGGTGAGCCTGGTAAACAACTACCGGAAACAGTTCAGCCAGATCATCCGCTCCGGCTCTTATGAAGATCTCTTGAAGCGCTTGAGGGCCAAGAGCTTCAAAGAGCCCGAGGAGAAGCCGTAACACACCCGCCCTCCGCCGCTCTTCAGTGCTCCCGGTCGAGTCCCTCTATGCACTTCCTGGTAATGGCGGTGATCGGTTCGAAGTTCCTGCTCATGCACCAGCCGATGGGTCTCTTCGTCTTTGCGTAATAGAGGGAGTAAAGCTGCATTCCCATTTTTGCGTAATCGCCTTTCTTCATCATCCGCCAGGTGCGCCGCTCCTCGAAGAGGATGCAGAGAAGACAGCAGAGGTCGGCGCCCTGCTGCAGGATCGCGGGGTCTCCCCTCTCAAATCCCTGAATATAATAATCCGTCACATAGCAGCTGCCGATCTCTCTCGAGAGGGTCTCGCTCAGGAGGTGTGCGACATACAGGCCGCAGCGGAACAGGTCTGCAGTGATGAGCTTATGCTCGATGATGAATGAGCCGATCTTCGCCTTCAGCATGCTCTCGAAATCGACGTTCATCAGGAAGACGCCGTTCACCTCGGCGCCCAGCGATTCCCTCCCGATCTCGACCACATCCTTCAGTATCCCGGTGAAGTCTCCTTCGGGCGAGATGGTCTTGCCTCTCGTGCGCCTGAACGGAACGATCTCTCCCATACCCTCTCCTCCCGGCAGCCTCTGCGCCGCCCGGATCCGCTCCTCCGGGCATGCTGCCCGCTTGCTGCACGGTGTTTCTTTCCATAGTTATCGGAAACTCGTCATGAATCTTCACGCCGGGGAAGGTATGCGCAGGTAAACGGGGATTCTTTATACGACCGATGCTTCTCCCTGCTATAATTGTAATAGAGACAGTCTTCTCCATCTCTCATTATTATGCCTTATTCCAAAGGGACAGGACGGGCATGGATACCGCAGCGGAACGGAAAGAGGCCGGCGCTCCTCGAGAAAAGCTCGAAAAGGCGACCTTTGCCGGCGGCTGTTTCTGGTGCATGGAATCCCCCTTCGATAAGCTCAAGGGCGTGGTATCCACCACCGTCGGCTATACCGGCGGTCATACGGAGGACCCCACCTATGAGGAGGTCTCGACAGGGACAACGGGGCACGCCGAGGCCATCGAGATCGTCTACGATCCCTCGCAGGTTTCCTATACCGAACTGCTCGAGGTCTTCTGGCAGCTGATCGATCCCACGGTGCGGAACCGGCAGTTTGCGGATGTCGGGAGCCAGTACCGGACCGCGATCTTCTACCATACCGAGGAACAAAAGAGATTGGCCGAGGCGTCAAAGGAGCGGCTCGAACAGTCGGCCAGATTCACCAAGCCCCTCGTCACCGAAATCGTCCCGGCATCGAAATTCTACCCTGCCGAAGAGTATCACCAGGACTATTACAAAAAGAACCCTTTCCGGTATAAACTGTACCTCTCGGGGTCGGGGAGAGAGGACTTCCTGAAGATGCTGTGGGGAAAGGGGCCGAAGAAATAGGGAGAGGGTAATTATGCGACCACTGCAGATCTGTTTCGCGCTGTTCCTCAGCGCCGCGTTTTTTTCCGCAGCAGACGCCGTTCCCGTGGGGAGGACGCTCGAATGGAAGGCGGGGGGCAGTATCGTCCACTTCGACGGCACGCTCCACGCTGCGAGGGGATACGGCTGCTCCGATTGCCATCCCTCGCCGTTCCTGATGAAAAAGACATCGGCCAGGATGAAGATGGCGGAGATCAACGCCGGGGAGCACTGCGGCGCCTGCCACGATGACGGAGAGGCCTTTCCTGCGAAGAGACCCGAGAACTGCATCAGGTGCCACACCTGGGAGTAGGCCCTTTCATTGCTTGAGCGCATCCCCGCTGCACTGTTCTGCCCGCCCCGGGTCTCCTTTACTTCCTTTCCATCTTTGAACCCGGCTTCTGGCCCGCCTTCTGGAGCTTTGCCCACTCGTCTTTCAGGGTAACGGTACGGTTGAAGACCGGCCGCCCGGCAGCGGAATCGACCGGATCCACACAGAAATAGCCCAGACGCTCGAACTGGAACGTGTCGCCCGGCTTCGCTTCCTTGAGGCTCGGTTCGAGCCGCGCCGACGTGAGGACTTCGAGGGACCGGGGATTGAGGTAGTCGGTGAAGTCCTTGCCCTCTTCCGTGTCGTTCGGATTCTCTCTCGTGAAGAGGGTATCGTAGAGCCGCACTTCCGACTCGACCGCGTGGGGGGCCGAGACCCAGTGGAGCGTTGCCTTGACCTTGCGGCCGTCGGGCGCGTCGCCGCCACGGGTTGCGGGGTCGTACGTGCAGTGCAGCGCTACGACCTCGCCGTCGGCGTCCTTCTCCACGCTCCGGCAGGTGATGAAGTAGGCGTAGCGCAGCCGCACCTCGCGGCCCGGTGCGAGGCGGAAGAACTGTTTCGGCGGGTCTTCCATGAAGTCCTCTCTCTCTATGTAGAGCTCCCTCGAGAACGGCGCCTTCCGTGTCCCTGCAGCGGGGTCCTCGGGGTTATTCACCGCATCGAGATGCTCCACCTGCCCCTCGGGGTAGTTGTCGATCACCACCTTGAGCGGCCTGAGGACACCCATCACCCGGGGCGCCCGTTTATTCAGGTCCTCCCTGACGCAGAACTCGAGGAGCGCCCTATCGACGAGGCTCTCCTTCTTGCCCACGCCGATGCGCTCGCAGAAGTTCCTGATAGCCGCAGGCGTGAAGCCGCGCCGACGCATGCCCGCCAGGGTCGGCATCCGGGGATCGGTCCAGCCCTCCACATATCCCTCGTTCACGAGCTTCAGCAGCTTCCGCTTGCTCAGCACGGTATGGCTGAGATTGAGACGGGCGAACTCGATCTGCTGCGGGTGGTACACCTTCAGCTCATCGAGGAACCAGTCATAGAGCGGCCGGTGATCCTCGTACTCCATCGTGCAGAGCGAGTGCGTAACGCCCTCGTACGAGTCCGACAGGCCGTGCGCCCAGTCGTACATGGGATAGATGCACCACCGGTCGCCGGTGCGGTGGTGGTGCTCCTTCTTGATGCGGTACATGACCGGGTCGCGCATATTGATATTGCCCGAGGCCATATCGATCTTTGCCCTGAGCGTGCGGGAACCGTCCTCGAACTCCCCGTTCCGCATGCGCCCGAAGAGGTCGAGGTTCTCCTCCACCGTGCGGTTCCGGCAAGGGCTCTCCCTGCCGGGGGCGGTGAGAGTGCCGCGGTACTCCCGGATCTGCTCCGCCGTAAGGTCGCAGACGTACGCTCTGCCCGCCTTGATAAGCTGTACGGCATGGTCGTAGAGACGCTCGAAATAGTCCGACGCATAGTAGAGCCGGTCACCCCAATCGAAGCCGAGCCAATGCACGTCCTCCTGTATCGACTCGACATACTCCACCTCCTCTTTGCTCGGGTTGGTGTCGTCGAAACGGAAGTTGCAGAGGCCGCCGAATTCTGCGGCAAGGCCGAAATTGAGGCATATGGACTTGGCATGCCCGATATGCAGATAGCCGTTCGGCTCCGGGGGGAAGCGGGTCATCAGCCGCCCGCCGTATTTTCCCGTACTCGTATCCTGTTCGATAAGGGCCCGAATGAAATTCGGCGCCGGCGCAGGGCCGGGGGCAGCCTCCTGTTCCTGTATCTTTTTATCCGGTTTCGGCAGTTCCATCATTACTGTACCTCTGATCAGACTTTCTTATTGTTTTTCAAAGCAATGGTCAACGGTTTATTTTACCATATCGCCCGGTGCGGCCGGAAAAGGCCGCCCGGCGCTACCTATACTTCAGGTGGTTTATGGTACAATAGAACGTTATGGGGTTTATCGCGTTCAGCGTTATAGCGTAAAGAACGCTATAAGCGCGATAGACGCGGTGAACGCTGTACGTATAGTGCCGAAGTGGCGGAACTGGCAGACGCGCTAGGTTCAGGGTCTAGTGGTCGCAAGGCCGTGCGGGTTCGAGTCCCGCCTTCGGCACCACCTTTTTTCCCGGTACCCGCCGTCATTCCTCCGCAGCAGTAAGAACGGCACTCTCCAACTGCTCTCGCCCTGGCGGAAAGAGCATCGTTTGACACCACCCTATTTTTATGGTAAGTCTTAGGTAGAGGAACAAAGACAGCCGCCCTGCCCTGCAAAGCCCGTCGCTCCCCTGTTGCTGCGGCAGCGTAATCACCGTCCCTGCCGGTCTCGTCCGCCCGTCTCGTATTAACGGCGCACCAAAAAGGAGGTAAAAGCGTATGGGTCCCTTCATGAAAACGGTTGCATGGTACCTTGTGGTCGCGATGTTCGTCATTGGCATAGCCCCCCGGGTCGACGCCGCCTTTTCGCCGTCGCCGGCGATGCTGCACCAGATCGACAGGAATGCCGATCTCCAGAAGATCCAGGGCGTACTCGAGACCAAGATGGTACAGGAGCGGCTCGCGCAGATGGGGTACACCCCTGAGGAGATCCGGGCGCGCCTGGCGCAGCTCAGCGACCAGCAGATGCACGAGCTCGCCCTCAATCTGGATCAGCTGCAGGTGGGAGGTGATTTCTGGAGCGTTGTCGTGGTGCTCATCATCATCGCGGCAGTCGTCTGGGCAGTCCTCTACCTGACAGGGCACAAGGTCCTGGTGAAGTAGTCTTTCGCACCAGGAGAGCTGTCCCGGCGCTTTACGAACGCAGAGGAGGGTCTTCTGCGGGTTTGAGGTTAAGGCCGGAGTCCGGGCTTGTGGCCTGATGTCCGAGACCTGGGGAAAGGCCAGGGACTCCCCTCCGCCTCGACCTCATGCTCCTTCGTGCGGGGAAAGAAGTTTGGTCCTCTTGATGGCGCTCATCAGGTACTCCCTGAACTTCTCGGGAAAGAGCCACCGAATGCCAAGCTTTTCCGCCCACCGTACGAGCCCCTGGTCGGCGGAGACGAGCAAGGCGTCGAGCTCCATGGCGAGGAGCAGGAGATCCACATCCTCCTTGCTGTCGATAATACCCTCGCGGAGCGCCTCGCGGTATTTCTTGCGCAGGTCCTGGATGATCTCGTCGGGCTTCTTGTGCTCCGCGGCTCTGACCGCCTTTTCGGCGAGGCGCAGCCCCTTGTTGACCCGGTCCCGCATATCCTCGATCAGCTCGTACAGGAGAAACCCGGGACAGGTGAGCTCATGCTTCTTGGGCGGCTTCTGGTGGAGCACGACGAGCAGGTCGCCGGATATCCTGTCCCGCTCGACAAAATGCATGAGCTCCTCGAAGATCGAGGGCGGCATATAGAAGTCGAGGATGTGGATCTGGGCGGCAAGGAAGAGAAAGGTCTCGAGCGCCTCTGTCGGCGTCCTTCCCAGGGTCGTCCTCGCATCGGGATTCACGAAGAGGCTCGTGTCCAGGACCACCTTTAACGGGGTGCGCGCCGACGCCCGCCGGCGGGTCGATGCCGAAGACTTCTTCCTGCTCTTTCCCTCTCCCGCGCTTCCGCCCTGCTGCTCCTCAGTGTTGCTGTTATGCCTTGCAGGTGCCATAGAAATCGAGACGATAGGTATTCCATTCCTTGCAGCCCGGGCAGCGTCCCGACCAATCCGCGGCCTTGAGCCCGCAGTTCGTGCAGCAGTAGGGAATGATGAGTGATTGGCGGATGCCGCAGGCCCTCCTGAGCTCCTCCACTGCCTGGGCGGTCTGCTTTCTCTTCAGGTAGAGCTCTCCCCTGAGGCTGTAGAACTCGGGAATGGAGAAGGCGCTGGCATCGATGGTGTTGAGCATCTCGAGGGCGTCATCGACCATCTCGAGACGGTAGTAGAGCTTCCCCAGGAGGAACTTAAGCCGGTTATCCTGGGGACTCCTCGCCATGGCGTTCTTGTAAATGCGGATCAATCTCCCCGGCTCGCCGACACTGATCAGGAGATCCTCGAGCCGTGCGAGGAGGATGACCGAGCTGAGCTGCTCATACCCCTTTTCGAGGAAGTTGATCGCCTCCTCCGCCTCTCCCTTGGTCAGCATCACCTCGGCGAGCCCGAGATAGGCGGGGATGAACGTGCTGTCCATCTTCAGCAGCGTCCTGAAGGCCTTTTCCGCCTTTTCGAGATGGGCGTTTTCGAGGCTCGCCCGGGCGTATTCATACTTATATCCCAGGAGGCGGTGCTCCTCCTTCTGGCGTTCCTTCTCATTCTGTTCGAGCTTGATGATCGTCTTCTGGAGCGAGAGGAGACTGTCCCACTCCTCCTTCGCTTCGAGGAGCGCCCGCTTCCGGCAGAGGGCGGTCAGGTTCTCGGCATCGAGATCGAGAATTTCCTCCGTATACCTCAGGGCGTCGTCGGAGCGTTTCATCCGCTCGAAGACGGTCTCCATCGAAAGGAGCGCCTGCAGGTTGGCCGGATTGATGTCCTTCACCTTCTTGTAGTACTCCAGGGCGGTTTTGTAATCCTCGTTGCCGAAGGCGATATCGCCCATTCTCAACAGGGCCTCGACATGCTCGGGGTCCTCCTTCAGAATGCTCCCCAGGGCATCCTTCGCCTCTTCATCCTTGTTGCCGAGCACCGCGTTGAGGGCCTTGGCATAAAAAGCTTCGATCCGCTCGCCTCGCCGCTGCCGCTTCTGGGCCTGCAGGTTATCGATGATGCGTTTCGTGTCGCGGATAAAAAAGATAAAGAGGATCACCAGGGCGCCCGTGATGGTGGTAAAGACCATCAGCGCGGTCTTCGAAACTTCGTAGAGATTGCCGAAGGGAACTTTTACCACGAAGGTGCCCTTGTTCTCCATGGCGAAGAGCCCGAGCGCCAGGAGGAGGACTAAAAACAGCAGAATCGAGAACTTTCCCATCAGTGATGATACTCCTTACCCTTTAATATGGTCATTGCCCGGTACAGCTGTTCGAGGAGGATCAGCCGCACCATCTCATGCGTGAAGGTCATGCGCGAGAGGGCGATAACGGCCGTCGCCTTTTCTCTTATCTCATCGGCGACGCCGAAAGGGCCCCCGATGACGAAATCCACTGCTCCCTTCTCCTGCAACGTCTCTTGCCACCTCTCCTGAATGAAACGGGCGAACCCGGGAGAGCTGAACTCCTTGCCGCGCTCATCGAGCAGTATATACGAAGCGGTCTGCTTCACGATCCGCTCCGCCTCGGCAGCTCGCGAGCGCTCCCTGTCCTTTCCCTTCTCCTCCCGTATCTCGACAACGGAGACCCGGCAGAGCGGCTGGAGCAGCATGAGGTACCGGCTGATCCCCTCCTCGAGGCACCGCTCTCTCGTCCTGCCCACCCAGAGTATCCGTATCCTCATCATAACAAGTAGGAAGTGAGAAGCGAGAACCGAGAAGTAGGAAGTAAAAACAGGAGCCAGAATAAAGGATATCCCTTAAGCTCCCCCTTCCTCTTACTTCTTACCTCTTACTTGTCCTTTACCGTTATTCTCGGCGCATCGAGCCAGAACTTTTCGAGCTCGTAATACGCCCTCGTTTCGGCTTCGAAAACATGCACGATCACATCGCCGTAGTCCAGGAGCACCCAGTGGGCATAGTCCGTTCCCTCAACGCCCAGCGGCTTCTCTCCCTCTTTGCGCAACACCTCCTGCACGTGATCGGCTATTGCTTTGACCTGGGTAGTGCTTTCGCCGGAACAGATAATAAAGTAATCGGCGATAACGGTAAGACCTTTCAGTTCGAGGATAACGGGATCCTTTGCCTTCTTGTCGAGCGCGGCCCGGGCCGCCAGTTCCGCCTTCTCTATGCTTTCTATGAGCGTTGCTCCTTTCCTCTTTTTTGTGGATATTATAGCAGAATTAAAAAGGGGAGCGTACTCGGGGGGATGCGAAACTCTAAATCCCGACCTCGCAACCCTTTCGCAACGATCTTTGAAGGCAGGATTTCGGATTTCAGGTTCGGAATTCAGGACTTGGCCTGCCAGACCAGCCTACGAGGTCAGGATATATATCCCCGCGGCGATCAGCAGGGTCGAGGTCACGAGGAGAGCGACCTGGAGCAGCTTCAGCAGGCCCGCCGACCGTACATACTCTATCGCCATACCCCACAGCCCGTTGAAGCCGTGGTACACGGCCGCAACGAGGAAGAGCATATCGAAGGCCTTCCAGCAGGGGTTCGAGAGGCGCTGCACTACCGCCTCGTAGCCGATCTGGCCGGCGCCGCTGTAGTGCATCACGAAGAAATGGACCGCGAGGCCTGCCACGAGCAGCACCCCGGTCACCCGCTGGAGAAGCCAGCCCAGCACCCCCCTCAATGGGCGCCTCCGATAACGAAGGGAATCGCGCCAAAAACCGAAAGCAGGCCTCCGATGACGACCGCCGCCCAGAACAGCTTTTTCTGGAGCCGGGTCGGCACGCCGAGGTCGAGGAGGACGAGGCGTATCCCGTTAAAAGAGTGGGCGACCACCAGGCCGAGCAGCCCCACCTCGCTCAAACGGACCAGGGGATGCTTCATGAGTCCCATGAGCGCCTCGTACTGTACCGGGTCCTTGAGATGGCTCAGCACATAGAGGTGAACGAAAACATAGAGCGTGAGCAGGACTCCGGTCAGCCGGTGAACGATCCACGCCGACGATCCGGCAGTGAGCTTGTACCGCATCAGCCTTTTATCACCCTCGCGTTCTTGTACTTCTTTTCGATCTCGTTCTTGAGTCCGATAAAGCTGCCCTTGCCGGCCGTCCGGATCACAATGGCGCGATAGCCCTGCCTGACCCCCTCGTAGGACGTAAGGATGCTCTGGAGCTGGAAGCCGTATTTCCTGATGATATCGGCAACCTCCTTGATCGAGCCCGGCCGGTCCTCGATCAGCAGGGATACCCGGTGGCCTCCGTGGCGCACGCCGGTGATATCGATGAGCGCATGATAGATATCCCGGTCCGAAATAATGCCGGCGAGCCTGCCGCTCTCCACGACGGGCAGACAGCCGATCCTGCGGTCGTGCATGGTCATCGCCGCCTCTTCCACGGGGGTGTCCGGCGCCGTGGTGATGACGTCCGCGGTCATGATCTCCTTGATCCTGGTCTTCGCGAGGAGATAGTGGAGCTCGTAGATGTCGAGGCTCGTGGCCGAAGAAGGCGTAAACTCCTTTATATCCCTGTCGGACAGCATCCCCTTCAGCCGGTCGCCCTTCACCACCGGCAGGTGCTTTATCTTACGCTCCTTCATTATCTTCACCGCATCCGAGACACTGTCATCGGGACTTACCGTATAGACCCTCTTCGTCATCCAATCCGAGACGAACATACGCCACCTCCAAAAGGTAAAATCCTAAATCCGAATTCCTAAATCCGAAACAAAACGTTTAGCATTTCGTGCTTAGGATTGAGGATTTTATACTCCAAGATACGCCTTCCTCACATGCTCGTCGCCGAGGAGCGCTGTCCCCGTGCCCTCGAGCACGATCCTGCCGCTTTCGAGCACGTACGCCCGGTCCGCGACAGAGAGCGTCTGTTTCACATTCTGTTCGACGATAAGGACCGTCGTCCCTTCCTGACGGATCTTCGTTATGACATTGAAAATCTCTCTGACGAGGATCGGGGCGAGGCCGAGCGACGGCTCATCGAACATCAGGAGCTTCGGCTTCGACATCAGGCCTCGCCCCACGGCGAGCATCTGCTGCTCGCCCCCGCTCAGGGTGCCGGAGAGCTGCCGCCGCCGCTCCTTCAGCCGGGGAAAGAGCGCAAACACCATCTCCTTGCTCTTTTCCCGCTCCCTCCTCGCTGCGCCCTTCAGGGCTCCCATATCCAGGTTCTCCTCGACCGTCATCTCGACGAAGAGCCGCCGCGCTTCGGGGACATGGGCAATTCCCTGCTCGATGAGCCGGTAGGGCTCGACCACATGGATCGGCGCACCGTTGAACTCCACTGCGCCGCGCCGGGGCCGCAGGATGCCCGAGACGGTCTTCAGGATGGTCGACTTCCCGGCGCCGTTGGCGCCGACGAGGGCGACGATCTCTCCCTGCCGCACCCCGAACGAAACCTCCCAGACGACCTGTACATCGCCGTAAAAGACATCGATTCCCTGTATCTCAAGCATGCTGGGCCTCTCCAAGATACGCTTCGATAACGAGCGGGTTGTTGCCGATATCGTTCGGTGTTCCTTCGGCGATCTTCTCGCCGTAGTTGAGCACCACGATGCGGTCGGAAATGGACATGATGACCTTCATGTGGTGTTCGATGATCATGATCGTGATGCCCCGGGCCTTTATCTTCTTTATGATCTCGATCGACTCGTTCAGCTCCGAGGGGTTCAGCCCTGCGAAGGATTCATCGAGCAGCAGCATCTCGGGGTCTGTCGCCAGGGCCCGTGCGATTTCGAGCCGCTTTCTCTTGCCGAGGGGAAGCCCCCTCGAGATCACGTCCCGGTCGTCGTGGAGCCCGGTGAACCGCAGGGTCTCGACCGCCCGCTCCTCGGCCTGGGCCTTGGTCTTGACCCGCAGGAAGGAGGAGGCGATGACGTTGTCGAGCACCGTCATCCGCTGCAGGGGCTTGACCACCTGGAAAGTCCGCGCGATACCGCGCTTGCAGATCTGGTGGGGCTTCAGCCCCGAGATCGTTTCCCCTTTGAACAGGACCTCGCCCCGCGACGGCCTGTAGAAGCCGTCGATGACATTGAAGAGCGTCGTCTTGCCCGCTCCGTTGGGTCCGATGAGCCCCACGATCTCTCCTTTCTCTACGGAGAAGGAGACGCCGTTGATGGCAGCGAGGCCTCCGAAGAACATCGAGACTCCCTTGACGTCGAGCATGCTCATGACGAAGACCTCCCGAACCCGAGGAGCCTCTTCAATTTATCCACGTCAGCTCCGTTCCGTAATCCGAACATTTTTTTCAGTCTGCCGAAGTCACCGGTAATGCCGTTCGGCAGGAAGATGATGATCACGATAAGCAGCACGCCGAAGAGGGTGTGATGCGCTGCGCCCAGCTTCGGGATGGAGCGCACCACCTCGGCGAGCAGTATCATGATGACCGCGCCCACCGCCGGCCCCCAATAGGTGGCGACGCCGCCGACCATGACGACCATGATGGTGACGATCGAGATGTCGTGGAGCGCGAAGACGACCTTCGGGTCGATATACCCCATGTAGTTCGTATAGAAGGCGCCGGCGACGCCGGTGAGCACCGCGCTGAGGCAGAGGGCGATCGTCTTGTAAAAGGTCGTATTGATGCCCAGCGATTCGGCGGCGTCCTGGTCCTCGCGGATCGCGACGAAGTAGTAGCCGAGCTTGGACTCGATCACCTTCTTGACGAGGAAGAAGGTCAGCGCAGCGATGCCGAGTATGATGTAGTAATACTGGACCTTTCCGACCCAGGTCCTCTGCTGGAGCATGATACCCATGTCGCCCTGGGTGAGCCAGGTGAGGTTTTCGGCGGATACGCGCAGCACCTCGCCCATCGCGAGCGTGGCGAGGGCGAAGTAGGGTCCCCGCAGCCTGAGGACGATGAAGCCGATCACGAGAGAAAAGCCCGCGACGAAGACGATGCTGAACGGCAGCCCCCACCATGAGGACATACCGGCGTGGTGGTACAGAATCCCCGCGGTGTATGCGCCGAGACCGAAGAACGCCGCATGGCCGAAAGAGACCTGGCCGCAGTAGCCGCCGAGGAGGTTCCAGGACATGCCGATGACCGACCACATGATGAAGATGATCAGGATATGCATTATATAGGAGCTCAGCCCCAGCAGGGGGGTGAGCCCGAGCAGCCCGAGTATGATGAGCGGCAGAGAGCGCTTCATTTTCCCACCCTCCTCTTTCGCAGGAGGGATGCCACCCCGCCGGGCAGGAAGATGAGGGCCGCCACGAAGATGACGAATCTCCCTACCGGCGCCCATCCCATCCCGACATAGGTGGCGGTCATGGATTCGAAGATGCCGAGGATCACGCCGCCGATGATCGCCCCCACCGTCGAGCCGAGCCCGCCGAGGATGGTGATGACGAAGGCGATGAGCGTAAACTGCCCGCCGAGAGCGGGATAGAGGTAATAGATCGGGATGAAGAGGCAGCCCGCTGCGCCGACGAGCCCAGCGCCGATGCCGAAGCTCAGCATACGCATTCTATTCACATTCACGCCCATGAGCAGCGCGGCATGAAGGTCCTGCGCCGTCGCCCTCACCGACTTGCCGGTGTCGGTCTTCGTCAGAAAGAACCAGAGCACCGCCGTGATGACGAGGGCGATGAGAAAGGATACCGCCCATGCGAAGGAGAGGGAGAGCTCGATGGGAGCGTCTTTCCAGTAGTCGGTGAGATACCAGGCCTGCGAGGCGTACTCGACCGAGACCGAGCGGTAGTCGGACTTGAAGAGGAGCGTCGCCAGGTTCGAGAGGACCATGCCGATGCCGACCGTGAGGATGACCTGGTTCTCGGGCAGGATCGAGTCGACCTTGAGCACCGGCGTGATCAGGAACTTCTGGAGGAGAACGCCGATGACGAAGAGCACCGGCGCCGCAATGAACACGCTCACGTAGGGATCGATCTGCAGGAGCGTGAAGAGCCAGTAGGCAATGAACATGGCGACCATCATCAGCTCGCCGTGGGCGAGGTTGATGATCTTCATCACGCCCATGATCAGGGTCATGCCGATGCCGATCAGCGCATAGAGGCCCCCGAGCAGCAGCCCGGCGATGAGTGTCTGCAAAAGAACTTCCACCTGCGGCGCTGTCATTGCCGCGCCCTCCTTGTACGGCCCGCCTTCCCCCGCCTCGCAGCGGGGGAGGGCAGCCGAAGATTCAGTTGTTCATCTATTACGGGGTTCACCGCTACCTTCTCTCTCTCCATTTCGGGATGGGGAATATATACTTCTGCGTCGCGTAGGCGGCGGGCCAGATCGTCTCGTGCTCGCCCTTGATCACCTGGCGCACATAGGTATCGGTGAAATTCTGGTTCTGGAAACCTTCCTTATCGGCAAACTGCACGGGGCCGAAGGCGGTCTCCATCTTCGTCGCCTTCAGGGCCGCCCTGATCTCGTCGGGCGTAAGATTCTTCGCTCTTTCGAGCGCGTCCTTCACCACATAGACCGTCGCATAGGCCGATGCGCCGTGATAGGAGGGGAAGTCGCCGTACTTGCTCTTGAACTTCGCGGCATACTCCCTGGCGCCCTTGAACGTGAGCTGCGGCGTCCAGAGCGTCGCCGTCACGACGTATTCAGCGGCATCCTTCGCATTATCGACGAACTCGGGGATGTCGAAGCCCGCCGCGCCGCCGGCGAAGAGCCTCGCGTCGACCCTGAGCTCCTTGATCTGGCGCATGAGCAGCGCCGCATCCATGACGTAGGACACCATGAAGATGACATCCGGGTTCGCGGCCTTCACCTTCGAAAGGATCGGCCTGAAATCGACCGCGCCCTTTTCGTACTTCTCGTTGACCAGGACTCTGATGCCCGCCCTTTCGGCATTCTTCACCATATCCTTGGCGCTGGAGCTCCCGAAGTCTGAGCTCTCGTAGATGATCGCCATAGTCGCCGGCTTGACGACCTCTTTGAAGTAGGACATGAGCCCGTCGGAATAGTGCGCGTTGGGCGGGTTCATGCGGAAGACATACTTGTACTTCTGCTGGGTGATCTCATCGGCGGCGCTCGCCACCACCACGTACGGGGTCTTGCGCTCTTCGGCGACCGCGGCGACCGCCTTGGCGCAGGCCGACGTATATTCGCCGATGATGATGGGCTGCTTCTTCACGTCGATCAGCTTCTCGACGATCGCCCTGGCGATCTCGGGCTTTGCCGAGGAGTCCTCGAACTCCAGCGCCAGCTTCCTGCCTCTGACGCCGCCCTTTGCGTTGATCTCCTCGGCAGCCATTTCGTACGACCGCTTCATCATCTCACCGAACTTCGCCTGTCCGCCGGTGAGGGGAAGGGGAATTGCCAGCCGCAGCGGCTCCGCAGCGAAGACCTCTGCTGCAAAGAGCACCGCCATAACCATCACGAGCACCGATAAGTGTCTTAAACGCTCCATCCTCTCCTCCTCTTCACAAAGTGTTTATCCCTGCTCGCCTGCCCGCCGTCCTATCCCAGCTTCTTCTTTACGGCAAGCCTCTTCAGCTTCGCTATATGCCCGGTGATGTCGATCTCTTTCGGGCAGACCTCGACACAATTGAATACGGAATGGCACCGCCACAGGCCATGCAGCCGCGTGACGCTCTCGAGCCGTTCGTCCACCGCCCTGTCCCTCGTATCGAAAATGAACCGGTACGCCTTCAGGAGCGCCGAGGGGCCGAGATACTCCTTGTCGGCCCAGAAGCTCGGGCAGGAGGAGGTGCAGGAGCCGCACATGATGCACGTGATAGACTGGAGGATCTTCTGCTGGTCCTCGGGGCTCTGCAGCCGCTCGCGCTCGGGCGGCGTCTCCTTATTGATGAGATACGGCGCCACCTCCTGGTTCTTTGCGAAGAAGGGCTCCATATCGACAACGAGGTCCTTGATGACCGGAAGCGCCGGAAGGGGCTCGAGCACGATGGTCGAGTCTCCCGCGAGAGGAACGTCCTTGATGAGCGTCTGGCAGGCGAGGCCGTTCCTGCCGTTGATCTTCATGGCGCAGGAGCCGCAGACGCCGTGGGCGCAGGAGCGGCGGAAGGTCAGGCTGCCGTCCGATTCATCCTTTATTGTGATCAATCCATCAAGCACCCGCTGCGCGGGATCCATCTCGAGGCGGAATTCGTCCCACCGCGGCGCAGTGTCCTTTTCCGGATCGAACCTTCTTATTCTGAAGATATACTGTTCCGTCACATCAGACTCCACGCACCAAGTCCCAAACTCCAAACTCCAAACAAAATCCAAATTCCAAATCTTAAATTCCAGCAAAGACACTTCTTCTTTGTGTTTGGAGTTTTGCGTTTGTTCGGAATTTGGAGTTTGGAGTTTGGAATTTGCCTCATCAGTACTTCCTCTCGACCGGCTGGAACCGGGTTACGGTCACGGGCTTGAACCTGAAGTCGATGCCCCGTTCAGTCTTGAAGGCAAAGGTATGCTTGAGCCAGGCGTTGTCATCCCGTCCGGGATAGTCCTCGCGGGAGTGCGCGCCCCTGCTCTCTTCCCGCTGCAGGGCCGAGCCGGCGATCGCCTCTCCCAGGTTGATGAGGTGCCCGAGCTCGATCGCTTCGAGCAGCTCGGTGTTGAAGGTCTTGCCCTTATCCTTGATGCCCAGCCTTCCGGCCCGCTCTCTATACGGCCGGAGCTCCTGTATGAGATCGGCAAGGTCGGCCTCATTCCTGTAGACCGAGCACTTGTCCATCATCAAGGCCTGGAATGCGCTCCTCACCGCTCCTGCCTGCTCGCCATTCTTCCTGTTCAGGAGCGCATCGATGCCGTCTTTTACCGTATCGACCTCGCCTGCGGCGATTGTTCCCTTGTCTGCCTGTTTGATAAAGCTGCCGATCGCCATTCCCGCCCGCCGCCCGAACACCACGGTATCGAGCAGGGAGTTGCAGCCGAGCCTGTTGGCGCCGTGCACCGAGACGCAGGCGCATTCACCGGCAGCGTAGAGACCTTCCACCACTGCGCCTTTTTCGTCCTTGAGCACCCTGCCGTCCACGTCGGTCGGGACGCCGCCCATGGCATAGTGCGCTGTCGGGAGCACGGGGATCGGTTTTTCGCCCGGATCGATGCCCATATAGATCTTGCAGAAGGTCGAGATCTCGGGCAGCCGCTCTTCGATGATCTTTCTGTCCACATGCCTGAGGTCGAGATGGACGTAGTCCCTGCCGCCGATCCCCCTGCCCTCGCGGATCTCGGTCATGATCGCCCGCGAGACCATATCGCGGGGAGCGAGGTCCTTGATCGTCGGCGCATAGCGCTCCATGAACCGTTCGCCCTTGTCATTGAGCAGGATGCCGCCCTCGCCCCGCGCCCCCTCGGTGATCAGTATGCCGAGGCCGTACAGTCCCGTCGGATGGAACTGGAAGAACTCCATATCCTCGAGCGGGATTCCTCTGTTGAAGAGGATGCTCAGACAATCGCCGGTGCTCGCGATGGCATTGGAGGTGGTCTTGAAAATCCTCCCGTAGCCGCCTGAAGCGACGAGGGTCGCCCTGGCAATAAAGACATGAAGCTCGCCGGTCTTGAGATGGAGGGCTATCGCCCCCGAGCACCGTCCGTTTTCGATGACGATATCGAGGACCTGGAATTCGGGGAAGAAGGTGACGCCCTGCAATTCGCTCTGCTCATAGAGCGCGAAGAGGATGGCATGGCCCGTCCTGTCGGCAGAGTAGCATGCCCTGCGCACCGGGGCAGCGCCGAACTCCCTGGTGTGGCCGCCGAACCGCCGCTGGGCGATCTTGCCTTCAGGCGTCCGGGAAAAGGGGACGCCGAGATGCTCGAGCTCGACGATGGTACGGATAGCGTCCTCGCACATGACCTGAATGACATCCTGGTCGCCGAGAAAGTCGCTGCCCTTGGTGGTATCGTAGAAATGCCATTCAGGGGAGTCGGGCTCCTCGTTGCCGAGGGCTGCGCCGATGCCTCCCTGGGCTGCGCCTGAATGGGAACGGGTAGGGTATAATTTGGTTATGACCGCCACCGAGCCGTGCCGGGAGGCCTCGATGGCTGCCCTCAGACCGGCGAGTCCTGCACCTATGACGAGCGTGTCAAAATCGTGGGTCATAACCCCTCTTCTGCGTTCCCCCCGCCATACAAAAGCGTAAGCAGGTACATAATTACACATTTCAACCGAAAAAATCCATATTGACTAACCGGGAGAGGGAAAACTATAATGCCTGAAACTGTTTGTAATCATTTGTTAATTATATAACCGATTGAATTAGGTCGTTTATTGGCAGCAAAATGGCAATAAGCTTCGCAAAGGGGGTCCCCATGCCACATGTCCCGAGTCCGAGTTACAGCCTTACCATAAGAGCGGAGATAGAAAACCGTATCGGCATGTTCGCGCAGATCGCCACCACCATAGGCAATGCAGGAGGAGACCTCGGCTCTATCGATATCGTAAGGGTGGAGAAAGGCAAGATCGTCAGGGACATCACGGTCAATGCCCGCGACGAGGAGCACGAGAAGAAGATCGTACGCGCAATCAGGAATATCGACGGGGTGAAGGTCCTCCGCGTCATGGACCGCACCTTCACCGCCCACGAAGGGGGCAAGATCGAGGTGCGCGCCAGGATCCCGGTGCGGGACAGGAACGACCTCTCGAAAGTCTACACCCCGGGCGTTGCTCGGGTCTGCAGGGACATCCACGAAAACCCCGAGCACGTCTATCGCTATACGATAAAAGGAAACTCGGTCGCCGTCATCACCGACGGCACCGCAGTGCTCGGCCTCGGCGACATCGGTCCTGAGGCGGCAATGCCGGTGATGGAAGGCAAGGCGATGATCTTCAAGGAGTTCGCCGGCATCGACGCCTTCCCTATCGCCCTCAAGACGAAGGACACCGAGGAGATCATCTCGATCGTCAAGAACATCTCGACGCCCTTCGGCGGGGTCAACCTCGAAGACATCTCCGCGCCCCGCTGCTTCGAGATCGAGACACGGCTCAGGAAGCTCTGCGATATCCCGATCATCCACGACGACCAGCACGGCACCGCTGTCGTCGTTCTCGCTGCGCTCATCAATGTTGCGAGATTGATAAAGAGGGACATAAAAAAATTCAGGATCGTCATCTCCGGCGCCGGCGCAGCGGGCATGGCGAACGCCCTGATGCTTGCGAAATACGGAATCAGGGATATCGTCGTCTGCGACCGAGCGGGCGCTCTTTACGAAGGAAGGAAGGCGGACATGAATCCGTATAAGAAGGCCCTCGCGAAGATGACGAACCCGAGAAAGCTCAAAGGCAGCGTTGCCGATGCCCTGAAGGGCGCGGATGTCTTCCTCGGCCTCTCGGTCCCCAACGTCATTGCTCCCGACGACATACGGAAAATGGCGAAGGAGCCGATCGTCTTCGCCCTCGCCAACCCCGAGCCCGAGGTATCTCCCGAGGAAGCGCTGCCCCTCGTGCGGGTGCTCGCAACAGGCCGCTCCGACTATCCGAACCAGATAAACAATATGCTCAGCTACCCGGGCATCTTCAGGGGCCTGCTCGATGTGAAGGCGAAAGGCGTGAACGAAGAAATCAAGTTCGCCGCAGCCCAGGCGATCGCCCACATGGTGAAGGACGACGAGCTGCACGAGGACTACATCATCCCGAGCATCTTCGACCGCAAGGTAATCCCCGCCGTCGCCCATGCCGTTGCCGAGACGGCAAAGAGGACAGGCCTGGCGCGGCATTAAACCTTACTCCATAGAAAATCAAACGCCCGGAAGAGACGATGCTCTTTCGGGCGTTTCGATTGACGCGTTCACCCTGCTGTTTCTCGGGAGTAGGTTTAAAGAGTTTTACGACTTGCCGGTAGAACTTCGCACCATGGAGGGTATTGTCATTCCCTTCACTCTTCCTTCTTTAAAAGGCGCAAGGTTTCTTCATAGATGCGCTCTCGCGGGCCGCATCAAGCCACCCACGGCTGGCGCCCGGCGCTGCTATCGGGGAGGACGGGAGGGACGCATTGCCGGCTGATTTCGAGGGGATTGATGCCATATCACCAACGGAGGCGCCGCACGTATATCTTGGTCAGCACCCCGACAGCGTCCCCCCTTATAGTTACGACGCCCTCCTGCTCTGCAAGGCATCGTTCACCGCGCTCCTGACCTCCTCTATACGGAAAGGTTTCCCGATGAATCTGAACACGTTATACCCCGATGCTTTCTCGAGAATATCGCGGCGCACATGCGATGAAATGACGATTACCGGGATGTCCAGTCCTTCCTCCCGTACTCTCCTTAAGAGCTCCAGGCCCTCGGCATCGGGGAGGCTCCAATCGGTAATGATCACGTCGTACGTGTGGTTCGCAACCTTGTGCAGCGCCTCGTGCATCGCAAACGCCGTGCACACGGCATGCTGCTCACTGCGCTCGAAAGCCCGCTTCAAAGCAACGCACACCAGCTCCTCATCATCAACAACCAGAAGTTTTACCGTATCGCCGTCCACAACGCGCTCATCCTGATCCTTATGCGTATAGCCATCTCAAGCTGAGACATGATACGCATTTGCTCGCTCCTGATGCAAGGGCTCTCCCCTCTCTTATCGGGGAAAATCACGATTTGGTGAGAGGCGTCACATAGTCCACCGTACTGCCCGCCTTTTCCCGCCTCCCCCTCTTCAGAAATCTTCCCAGCGTCTCCCATGCCGCCGGGTTCGCGCAATGAAGAGGGTCGCCGGTGAAGATACCGACCCCCGGATACTCCGAGTAGTAGTTCCAGAAGGTCCAGTGCAGGCCCTCGCGCTCCATGATTTCCAAAAAATCGGTGAGGTAGTTGACAATACTCTCGAGTGAAGGGTTGGCATGGGCGGTGAATTCTCCCACAAAGAGCGGCGCCTTATGCCGGGTCTTGAAGTCGAGGGCATAGGCGAGCTGCCGCTCTATCTCTTGCCGGTCGATACGGGCGACCACCTCCCGCTCATGCCACGCCAGAACGATTCGCATATCGTCGTCGGCCCCTTCGGCGCGATACCACGCCGCAAGCTCGTAGGAGCCGCGCTTCACCGGCATAGGGCTGCTCCGGGCAGCGGCGCTGCCTGCGCACCGGTAAAAGGAGAGCGCATATGCGCCCGTGCGGGCCGGTCCGCGCTCCACAGAAATGCAGGAGCCCTGCAGGGTCCAGTGAAAGCCGGGGTAGTCTATCTCGAACGAACCGTTCGCCACCAGGGGCGCAGGCAGCTCTGCAGGCACGCCGTTGACGAGGAGCTCCACGTCATCGACCAGGACCGTTCCGCTGCCGCCCGGGGACTCGATGCTCACCACAACGATGTCCGCTCCTTCGGGGGGCGTGGCCGTGAGGCGGAGCTGCCGCCACTCGCCGCGTTCCCTCTCGCTCCTGCCGGGAGGGAGCGGTGAGGAGCGGGCCTCGCCTATTTTCTTCCCTGCACTGACCATCTCGCCGGGGTAGCGGGAGACGGGCCGGTCGGTGGTGGTGATATAGAAAGCGAAACGGGGCGGATAGAAGAAGTGGATGCTATAGAGGATATTCGGGTCGTCGAGACCGACAAGCTCCTTGCGCCACCCCTCGAGTATGGCCTCTTCGACGATGAGCATATGTCTTTTGTCGAGCCTGCGGATGCGCTCGGCAGCCGTACCGATAATGCGCCGGTAGTCCTCGGCAGAGGGAGGTGTACCCTCGTTCAGGAGATCGTAGCCCGCGACGACAGTCCGCCCGGCATACCTCCGCGCGATCTCCTCCCAGAGGGCGTAGAAGCGCTCCTGATATGCCTCCGAGCTCCAAAAGGAGGCCCTCCCTTCCCGGTGAACGACGAAGTCATGGGTATTCTGCATGCCCGGCGCAAGATGCATATCGAGAATCGCATAAAGCCCGTGGCGTTCACACCAGCCGAGGACCCTGTCGAGGAGCGCGAAGCTGCGCGCGTCGTAGCTGAAAGGCGCCGGCTCGAACTGCCGGTAGTCGAGGACGAGGCGGAGGCAGTTCGCTCCTGCCGCCGCCATCTTCCTTATATCGTTTTCACCGAGAACGCTCCAGGAGGGGGCGAAGTGCTTCAGCTCCACGTTGAAACCGCGCAGCATCACCGCCGCCCCACCGGCATCGACCACCCGTCCGCCCTCGATGCGCAGAAACCCTCCAGCCGCTTGCGCTAGCCCGGGGGCTGGAGGAAAGAGGAGCAGAACGATGCAGAGAAGTATGGAAATGAGGGACACATCCCCCATTTCCTGACGTGGCGCATTGATGGCACGATTAGAAAATGTTCCCATGTGCTCATAAATCCCTTTGCCGCCTTTCGTATGACGGGCAATATGGCCCAGTTGGCCCGTATATGGCCCCTTTCCCTTTGACCCCTTTATGGCCCTTCGTATCGAGTTTGTCGGGTTTATGTCGGGTTTACCCATTGCCATTTTCATGTCGGGTTTATGTCCAGTTTAAGGATTTCCTGAACTCAGGTCCCCTTCTTATACTTTCTCGATTTCCTCTTAGTAGGTTTTGCCCCATCTACTTTTTTCAATGGTATATTTGGCGCGTTTATGGCACGATTGGCAGTTGAATCCCCTGTTGTCTGATGAGCCCTTTGAGCCCTTTGTGAGCCCTTTTCATTCGGGATAGTTGATGAGCCCTTTGAGCCCTTTATGAGCCCTTTACGAGAGATGATGTAGTACGTACCCTTGCCGGTAGTTCCAATTTTACTCAACACGCCTTTCCTGACCATGTCTTCCAAATCCCTCGATGCGGTCGGTTTCGAGACGTCAAAGGCTTTTTGATAATCAAGGTTGCTCAGACGGCCGCTCGTCTTGGCAAGAATTACTGCGTGTTTTTGCCTAACATTAAGTCCAAGCGATTCGATAACCTTATCGGTCAGCCAGTCGCGCCAGACTGTGCTGGTAAACTCTCCGCCTCGCTGCACGAAATCAGGCTCAGCCAGTGCATGGGCAAGGCTCTCCCGGATCATCATAAGAGTGCCGGTGCCGTATTTCTCGATATAGCGGGCGAGAAAGAGAGCCTCGCAGATACGGGGATTTCGGGCTATGGAGCCGTGGGGCTGCCGAAGACTTTCCGGGGTGAGCGGCGGCGTCAGCGTACCGGGGTTCCATACTTCCACGCGGTCGGCAAAGACGGAAACCTGTACTGCTCCAGCCGAGACATAGTCGCGGTGAGCAATGGCGTTGACGATGGCCTCGCGGATCACATCGTGTGGTATTTCATAACGGACAGGGGCCTGAGTACTTTCAGCCCGCGTACCAACACTGCGATTGAGCTTCGACATGACAAAGTCCACTGCCATATCCACTTGCTCAAAGAGCGCGCCCTTGAAGATACGATAAAACGGTACGGGCCGCTGAATCTCAGTACCGTGGAAGTGCATACAGCGTACCTCAGAGGGCGGAAGAAAGCGCTGGGGGTCCCGGCCAAAAAGGAGTATGGCGGCGTTGGTCGGCTGATCACCACAGAGAAGATGCAGGTGCGCAAGCACTTCAGCCACGGGCGTCTTGACCGGCAGCGGAAACTGGCGCTCAAGCCTGGCCAGGCGCACAAACTCCTCAACAGCATGAGCGTCCACATCGCTGAGGGCAGCATCCTGACACGGTCTATCTTCGAAGTGTCGGGCCTGAATGATGCCGCACACCTCAAGATAATCCACAAGGCTTGAATAGAGAGCCGTAGTCAATTCGGTAATACCGGCAGATGAGCTGTTTGCCGGCTTTTGCGATCAGCACGCGCATCTTTGGATGACGATCCGCATCATGCGCGCCCTTAACGAAAACAAGCCGAACCTTGCCCTGAGCAGAAGCAAGGTCAAATTCGCGCTCTGTAGGAGAAATACCCTCGGCATCCTCTGATCCATACTCGTTTCCGAAAAGGCCGACGTACACATCGCAGTGTTCGACTTCCTCAAGGTACACGTCGTCTGCCTTCCGATCACTGGCGGGGAGGTCTTCAAACAGGAACACATCGAAATAGCGCCTGAGCAGAGCGTCGCCTTGAACAAACTCCTTCAAGGCCCGCCTTTCCTGCTGCATTTCCTTCTGAACGCTGCTTATGAAAATATTCTTATGACTGGCAGTCTGCTTCTTCATTGGTCCCTTTTCCCGTACAGCGCTTTATCCTCTTTCACCTGCATCGGCTGTTTCATGGCATTTATGGAGAGTGCGCCGATGAGCATTTGACCTTCTTTATTCAGATAACTCTCTGTCATTGAGTTTACCCATTTATATTTGAATATCATACAAGATTACCTGAGATAAATCATATTCCGTTGAGCGAATCACTAAGAAACAGCTCCAAAAAGTTCCTTGGCTGATCGCTCTCAAATTTCAGGAGTCTTACTGCAGTAAAATCGTAGTAGAACGTAGCGAAAAGGGCAGAAAATACGGGGAAAAGCAGCAAAGGCCGGAATGATAAAATCTGCCGTTATTCTCCTCACGATGAACAGCGGTGCGACGCTCTAGCGCTGCGGCGCTGCTCCCCGCTTCTGCGCCTTACTGGAGTTTTTTGAGATTCTTGAGCTGGGCCTTTGCAGTGCCGAGGGCATTCTTCACTTCGGCGTTGCCGGGGTCGAAGGCGAGGACCTTTTCCCATACGGCGATCGCTGCGTCGAGCTTGCCCTCGCGGTACTTCACCAGTCCGTTCTTGGTGAGGATCCGTGCACAGGTCCTGATCCTGCCCTTCAGGTAGTCCATGCCGAAAGAAAGCTCTCCCGCAAAACCGGCGGTATGAAAGTCGCCCTTCAGGAGCGCCGCATAGAGCGCGCCTGCCGCCTGATAGCGCTGGGTGGCGAAGACAGCATCCGCCTCTTTCCGCGTCTGCTCGACGGCCCTGATATAAGCGCTCCGCAGGGGAGCGTTTTCGGGGTGCTCCTTATAGGCGCCGTGGAGCAGCTCCAGGGCCTTCTGGTGGTTGGCGGAGGAGATCGAGCGCTGGGCAAGCGCAACGGTCTTCTGCACATCAGGCGGGTCGTCTGCAGCCGGCCCCTTGCGCATGGCGGAGCAGGAGAGCATCGACAGCGATACTGCCACGCCGAGCACGGCAGCAGCCCGGGACCGACGCCTAGTCATACAGCCCCCTGACAGCCAAGGGCTGCTCGAAGGGCGCCTCTATGGCATCAATTACACGCAGAAAGATCCTGACGAGCTCGGGATCGAACTGCTTGCCTGCCTGGAGGGCGATCTCCTCGACGGCATACTCCTTCGAGAAGCGGTTCCGGTAGGGCCTGGTGGAGGTCATGGCATCGAAGGCGTCGGCGACGGCTATGAGCGCGGCGGAACGGGGAATCTCCTTTCCTCTGAGCCGGTCGGGATATCCCGAGCCGCTGTACCACTCGTGATGGTGCCTGACCGCGGGTATATACTTGTGAAGCGACGGCGCCCTGCTCAGGATATCGACCCCGTCCTCGGGATGGCGCAGCATCTCGCGGTACTCTTCTTCACTGTGCTCGCCCTTCTTGAGGAGGATATCGTCGGGAGTTTTCAGCTTTCCGATATCGTGGAGGAGCGCGGCGATCTCGAGGTCTTCGAGCTCCTCCTGCTGCAGCCCGAGAGCGGCCCCCATCTTCACGGCGAGCCTCGCGACCCGCGTCGAATGCCCGTGCGTATAGGGATCGCGGGCATCGATCGCCGCTGCGAGCACCTTTATGGTCGACACGTACGCTTCTTCGAGGTCCTCCGCATACGCGCCGAGCCGCGCCTTCTGCTCGGTAATGAGCGCCGCCATCTCGTTGAAATTCTCGGTGAGCCTGCCGAGCTCATCCTGTGAGTACACCCTGAGCGGTTTTGCCCCTGCGCCCGTTTTAAGCTCCTCTACGCCGGAGGCGAGCTCCTTGATAGGCCGGGTAATGAACGACGAAAGAAAGAAGATGCCGATCACGCCGAGCAGCAGCGCCGCAGCCAGGCCCGCCGCAATCTTTTGATGCACATCCGCCCGCGTCTGGCGAAGGGCGGACTTATCGATACAGGTGACAACGGCGCCGATCTGCTTCCCGTTGAAGGCAACGGGGGTGACGACATCGAGGAGACTTTCGGACGAGCCGCTCACCCCGTAGACCAGCGTCCCGTCCCCCTCTCTCCTCATAACCGGCCCGCGGTTCGGCGCTGTGTAAACCTGTCCCCGCTTCTCGAGGGAGCTGTGGGCGACGATCCGCTGGTCCCGTCCGACCACAGCCACGTACGCGATATCGGGATTCGTCATCTTCACTCTCGAAACAATATGATCGACACCGAGCAGGTCCCGGGAAAGCATGCTGTAGGCGGCGAGCGCCGCGGTGCTCCTGTTCAGGGATACCGCTCTTTTGAGGAGCTCGTTTTCTATGTGCCGGTTCATACGCTGTACCGTGATGAACGAAAAGACCAGCGTCGTAAGCGCCAGCAGCGTTACAATCAGCAGCGAGAACTTGAACCGTATGTTTCCTGCGACCATGGTCCCCTTGCACCCCCTTCAGAAATAAGCGGTGCCGATCAACTTCAAACACAATAGTGTACCATGTTCCTCCGGTAAAGAGGAGGGGCAAATTACCCGTTGAGAGGAAAATGACAGGGGGGGAGATACGCGGGCGGAGGCGCCCGGCACGGCCCCGGGCAAGCGGGTGCGCGTCAGCGCTGCTTTGTCCCGAACACGAGGGTCCAGTACGTCCTGAGGCTGCTGCTCCTTGCCGAGGCGGCTCCCGCCTCTCTGAATTCGGGGCTCATGATATTCCTGCAGTGGCGCTCGCTCTCGAGCCACATGCGGACCGTCTCTTCCGGGGTCTTCGGCCCCTGCCCGACGTTTTCGCCGACAGCCGACCACCGATAGCCGAGTTGGGCGACCCGGTCGCCGGCAGACCTGCCGTCCGGCCCCTTGTGCCCGAGAAAGCCGTGCTTCGCCATGCTGCGCGAGTGCTCGAGAGCCGCACGGGCGAGCCTCTCGTCCCACCGGAGCGGCGGCGCCGGCCGGTACTGCACAGCCCCGCACTTCCGCCCCTTGCTTCGGGCGTCGTTGACCAACTCCACGACGCGCTGTTCAACGGCATCAGGCCTCGGCAGGGTCTTTACTCCACCTCCTGTGGCATCGCCCCCGACAGTGCCGCAGCCAGGGACCAAGGCGAGCATCATGACCACCCAGAAAGCGGGAATAAGGGTACGCACGCCACCGGACATATGCACCTCCTCCTTCTGCAGTCCTCGCTCCTTCATATTGTAAAGGATTTCAGCTCAGCTGAAAAGTGCTGACCGATATGATAAAATTTGTTCAACAAACCGCACACCCGGAGAGGACAATGACCGCACCTGCTGCAAGAGCTGCAGCCACGAGAGAGTGGGGGCACTATAAGACCATCGAGCTCTTCTTTCCTGTTTCGGATTTCCGCGCCTATGTTGTCGTCGATAATGTCGCACTCGGCCCGGCTATCGGGGGCGTGAGGGTCGCCCCTGATGTGACCCTCGACGAGGTAAAACGCCTCGCCAGGACCATGACCCTGAAGAACTCCATTGCCGGCCTCCCCCACGGAGGCGCGAAAGCGGGCATTATAATGGACCCCCGGAGCCCCCGGAAGGAGCACTGCTTCAGAATCTTCGCCCGGGCCATCGAGGATCTGCGCGAATATATTCCCGGCCCCGACCTGGGGAGCAACGAGGCGTGCATGGCATGGATCCATGACGAGACCGGAAGGGCATCGGGGCTTCCCGAGGAGATCGGCGGTCTCCCCCTCGACCGGCTCGGCGCCACGGGGTTCGGCCTCGCCGCCTGCGCGGAGGTAGCCTGTATCCACCTCAGGATGAATCTCAACGGCGCGAAGGTCGCTATAGAGGGCTTCGGCAGCGTGGGCAGGATGGCGGCACGGTTCCTTTCCGAGCGGGGGGCCGTCATTGTCGCTGTCAGCGATACCAAAGGAACGGTAGCCGATCCCTTCGGTATCGACATCACGAGGCTCATGGAGGTCAAGGACGCGACCGGGAGCGTCGTCAGCTACAAGCCCGCTGCGGTCAAAGAAGTGAATGCGCTGTTTGCGGAACAGTGCGACATCCTCATCCCCGCAGCCCGGCCCGATGTGATCAACAGCAGCAATGTCGACCTTATCAAGGCGAAGCTGATCCTGCAGGGTGCCAATATCCCGGCGACGAGGGAGGCGGAAGATATCCTCCATAAGCGCGGGACTCTCTCGGTACCCGACTTCATCGCCAATGCAGGCGGCGTCATCATGGCAGCCATGGAATATGCAGGGAAGACGGAGCAGGAGGCCTTCGCCGCCATCGCGGAACGCATAAAAAAGAATACCCGGCTCATCCTCGAAAGGGCCTCGCGCGAGAATGTCCCTCCCCGCGATGCGGCAGAGGCCATTGCAGGAGAACGGGTGCGGACAGCCATGGCCTACCGCAGGATCTCATAGAGGGGCGGCGCTCATGCGCCGTGAAGCATGCTCTTGATCGTGCGCATGAGCAGTTTCGTATCCAGGGGCTTCGGCATGAAGTGCAGCCCTTCTTCGCATATGCCGCGAGACGTGAGCATATCCTGCGGGTAACCGCTTACGAAGATCGCCTTGACCGCAGGATTAATCGCCCTGAGGCGCTCGTAGGCCTCTTTCCCGCTCTGCCGGGGCATGACGATATCGAAGATGACCATAACGATGCGTCCCCCCTGCTCCTCGTATTTCCTGACGGCATCCACGCCGTTCGCTGCCGTCATGACGGTGTAGCCGCATCCCTCGAGCGTCTCCTTCAGGAATTCCCGTACGGTTTCGTCGTCTTCGGCGACGAGAATGGTCTCGTCTCCCCTGACGTCCGTCTCGTCTCCCGCTGCCTCGACAGCGCACCCCGCTCCCTCACCGTCGCCCTCTGTCGCGGGCAGGCTTATTCTGAAGGTGGTCCCCCTTCCCTTCTCGCTGCTGATGGCGACCGCTCCGCCGTGCTGGTTGACGATACCGTACACCATGGCGAGCCCGAGACCGGTCCCCTTATCCTTTCCTTTCGTGGTGAAGAAGGGCTCGAAAACGTGCGGCAGATCCGCCCGGTCTATGCCGACGCCGGTATCGCTTATTGAAAGCACCATATACCGGCCGGTACGCACCCCGTGCTTCATCGCGAAATCGTCATCGATCGTTTCCGCTGCGGTCGCTATCGCCAGGACGCCTCCGGTGGGCATCGCGTCACGCGCATTGGTGATCAGGTTCATCAGCACCTGCTCGATCTGGTGGGGGTCGGCAAAGACGGGGAACTCCTCTTCCGAGTAGGAAATGGCAAGCTCGATGTCCTCGCCGATAAGGCTCTTGAAAAGGCCGGCAATCTCTTTTATTACCTGGTTGAGACTGATGACAGCGGGCTTCATGATCTGTTTGCGGCTGAAGGCCAGGAGGCTCGAGGTGAGCCGCTGCGCCCGCTCCGAAGCGTTCAGCACATGCCGGACATACCGGCCCGTCTTTTCATCACTGTTCCCGAGCATCCCGCTCAGGAGGGAAGCGTACCCGGTGATCGCTGTCAGGAGGTTGTTGAAGTCGTGGGCGATGCCCCCGGCGAGGAGGCCGAGCGACTCCATCTTCTGCGACTGCACCAGCTGCTCCTCGAGCCGCTTGCTGTCGGAGACGTCCCGATTGCTGACGCTCCTGCCCAAAAAGACGCCGTCCGCATAGATCGGGGCACAGACGTGCGAGAGCCACTTCACCTGTCCGTCCTTGGTTATGATGCGGAACTCGATCTCCTCATGCTCCGCTGCATGGAAGTCGTCCATATGCGCCCGGTAAACACCCCCGTCGTCGGGATGAACGATGTCGCAGAGGAGCGCGGGGTTGCCGATGAACTCCTCCTGGGTGTAGCCGGTAATGCGCTCGCAGGATGGGGACATGTAGACGATCTCCCGGTTCCCCTTGATCCAGTACTCCCAGTCGGTCGAGAATTCGGAGAGGGTCCTGAACTTCCATTCGCTCTCCGCGATCTTTCTCTGTGTCTTATGAATACTGCCCGAAAACCTGAGGATGCCGACCACCCCTGCAACGAGCAGGAGCAGGTGCGTAACGAGGACCGTCTTGCGCGTCCGTGCAAGCCCCTCGTAGTACGGCTGCATCGGCACCGCGATGCTCATCCCCCCGCGGATATCGCCGACCTTGTATCCCTGGTACCCGTGGCACTTCAGACAGCCCTCGACCGTCAGGTAGGGCCTCATGATCCTCATGTAGGGATGGTCGTTGATCGTGGTGATCTCGCTCACCTCATCCCTGCCCTGCTCGAACGCGGTAATCCCCTTCTGCTCCCACGCATCGGCCATGTTTTCGGGGTTGAGGGGACTTTTGCTGACCGTCCGGTTTATCGCCGGATGGGGCGACTGCTTCAGCAGGAGATCATACGCCTGCGTGGTCATCCGGAAGGGGTTGATCAAGGTGAGCCTGGCGCCGCTCGTAGTAACGATATCCCTGCTGACGTCGGCAATATAGGGGTTGGGCCGGTTTATATCACTGACCGGGGCATAGATACCGCCGAGCATGGTGTTCCACCGGCGGTAGGCAATATTATGTTCAAAAATCGTCCGCGCCTCGACACGAGCCCTTTCTATCGCCTCTTCCCTTATCTGGTAGATGTTCCACACGGCAGACACGGCCACCAGTGCTGTCCATACGCCGATAAGGCAGAGAGAGTATTTCTGGGGAAGTCCGGTCAGACTGTTTTTGAAATTCATGTCCCTAGCCGGCCCGCCCGAGTATGCTCCTGACCTTTTTCATCATCGGCCCGATCTCGAAAGGCTTTGAAATGAACTCCAGTCCCCCCTCGTAGACTCCTCTCGACGTGAGGATGTCCTGGGTATAGCCGCTCATGAAGAGCACTTTGACCGCCGGGTCGCTCGCTCTCATATGGTCGAAGACCTCTTTTCCGTTCCGGCCCGGCATAACGACATCGAGGATGACCATATCGATGCGATCCTTCTGCTCGTCATAAAGCCTGATCGCTTCGACGCCGTCCGCTGCGCATAGGACGCTATAGCCGAATCCCTGGAGGACGTCTTTAAAAAATTCACGCACCGCTTCTTCGTCTTCGGCTATCAGGATCGTCTCGGTGCCCCTGAGATCGGCTTCGGGCTCCGTCTTCTTCGCCACCGCGCTCCCCCTGCCGCCCTCCCCTTCGTATACGGGGAGATACACCTTGAAGGTCGTCCCCCATCCCTCTTCACTGTACACGCCGACAAAGCCGCCGTGCTGCTGCACGATCCCGTATACCATGGAAAGGCCGAGCCCGGTCCCCTTGTCTTTTTCCTTGGTAGTGAAGAAAGGCTCAAAGACATAGGGGATATCTTCCTTCCGGATACCCTTCCCCGTGTCGGTCACCGAAAGCACCACGTAATTCCCGGGCTTTACCCCGTGCATGCCTGCCACGGCGCCGCCGATGAACCCCGGGGCGGAAAGTTCGATAACGAGCTTTCCGCCGCCGGGCATGGCATCGCGGGCATTGGTGGCGAGATTCATCACCACCTGCTCGATCTGGTGGGGGTCGGCAAAGACGGGAGCGGTCTCCGGGCAGTTCAATATGAGCTCGACATCCTCGCCCAGTATTCGCTTCAGCAGGCCGGAGAGGTTCTGCAGCACGCCATCGAGGGCCACGACCGAAGGCTTCATGATCTGTTTGCGGCTGAAGGCCAGAAGGCTCGAGGTGAGCCGCTGCGCCCGCTCCGAGGCGCCGAGCACATGCTGAATATAGTGCCGTGTCTTCTCATCTCCCGCAGCAGGCGTCTGCTGCAGCATGGAGGCATAGCCGATGATCGCCGTCAGGAGGTTGTTGAAGTCGTGGGCGATGCCCCCGGCGAGGAGGCCGAGCGACTCCATCTTCTGCGACTGCGCCAGCTGCTCCTCGAGCCGCTTCCTGTCGGAGATGTCCCTGTTGCTGACGCGCCTGCCCAGGAAGCGGTCGTCAGCATAGATCGGGCCGCAGACATGCGACAGCCACTTCACCTGCCCGTCCTTCGTTATGATGCGGAACTCCATTTCTTCGTGCAGCGGTCCGGCAAAACTGTTCATATGCGCTTCACACATTACCCGGTCTTCCGGATGGACGATATCGCAGAGGAGGCGGTCATTCCGCATGAACTCCTCCTGGGTGTAGCCGGTAATGCGCTCGCAGGACGCGGACATGAAGATGATCTCCTTGTTCTCGCCGATCCAGTACTCCCAGTCGTAGGCGAACTCCGAGAGAGTCCTGAATTTCCACTCGCTCTCGGCGATTTCCTTCTGCTGCTTCTGCATGCGTTCATAGCCGTCGCGGAGCGCCTCGCTCATGGAGTTGAAGTGCTGCGCCAGCTCGCCGAACTCGGTCTTGTCCTGATAGGGTATGGTATGTCCCAGGTTGCCGGCCGTGATCATCCTTGTCGCGTTCACCAGCTCTCCCACGGGGCGCGTCACCTGCCTGATGAGATACCAGGAAACCGCCAGGGCAAAGGCCAGCGCGAGCAGGAGGGTGGCGAAGAGGATGACCCTCGCCTCATTGATCCGCACCAGCGCATTGCTCGTCATGGTATTGAGCCGCTGGTTTGCCGTGACCGTCATCCCGTACGCCGTGCCGATCAGCCGGTTGCCGATCGCCGCGGCATCCTGCTTGAGCTGCTCTATGTACTGCGTATCGGCTGCCGACGTGATGTAGTAGCTCAGCGTCCGCTTGTACTCGACTACCGCCTGCTGCAGCTCGGAGATGCGCAGGGCCACCTCGGCCTTGTGGTGGCAGGAGTTGCATCTGTTCACCGCTGCGTCAAGGGTAGACACATTCTGAACCGTGGCATCGAGATGCCGCCCCAGAGGGGTCTGATACGTATACAGGTCCGCCTGAACGGTCTGGATGTAGATCACCAGGTTCTGCCTGAGGTGCTCCACCTGGTAGAGCTCGACCAGGCGGTTGAGGGTATTGGTCGTGTTCGTTATATAGAACAGCGCCGCCGCCGCGCCTGCGGAGAAGAGAACGAACACGCCGAGGAGCGACAGAATGATCCTTTTTTTCATTTGTTGAGGTACTGATAGTTCTTCATATCGATACCCGCCTTCTCCGCAATATCGAAGACCGGTTTATAGTCTTCCCGTGCAGCGGGAACAAACCGCAGGGCGCTGAACTGGGCAAGCACGGCCCTGCCCTCGGGATCCTCGTTCATGCCGAGGAGCGCCTCCCTGAGCAGCCTCTTGGTCTCGGCATCCATATCCTTCCGCACGCAGAGGCCGTTCGACGGGACCGCCGGCGACGTGGCCACTATGCGCAAATCCCTCGTTATTCTCGGGTCGCTGCGCGCCAGCATGTCGAAGATGGAGTGTTTGGCGCAGCCGACATCGGCCTTCCGGTCGAGCACCGCGTAAATGGCCGCATCATGGCTCCCCGCAAAGTAGTGCCTCCTGAAGTAGCTATTGATATCGGCAATGCCGTGCTGCCGCAAAAAGGCGATCGGGTAGACATAGCCAGCGGTAGTCGCCCTCTCCACAAAGACGATGGTCCTGCCCCGCATATTGTCGACGGTCTTTATGCCGCTGTCCTTTCGGACGAAAATATAGCCGCGGTAGGTCGCCGGGCCATCGAGGTTCGCCGGGCGGGCCAGCGGCTCAACGCCGAGCTTCTGGATGGCCAGGGCGCCGGTAAAGCTCCCGAAGAAAGCACCGTCCATCCGTTCGGAGGTAAACCGGTCGATAATATTACCGTACCGGGACAGCATGGTGAACTTCACCTTTATTCCTGTTTTTTTCTCGAGGTACTCACCGAGAGGGGTGAACCGCTCGACTTGCTTGAAGACATTCTGTTCAGGGATAAGACCGATGGTAAGCGTTTTTGCATGGGAGAGACCTGGAAGCGCCGAGAGAATGAGCGCCAGGATTACAGCTGTTATCATATGCATAGACACCTCGCCGGGAAACTTTGCAAGAATCGTGCCGCATTGCGCCCCTGCTGCCGGTCACAAGACCTGCACATAACTATACTTGTTATTTGTCCTTCAGTTCAAGGGCAATTCAAGGGTTCAGCCCTTTTCATCTATTATCGTCCGTTTTCTTTATATTTTTATATAGAGCCTTGTCGCGGCTAAGGGGTATGCCGGCTCCTGCGCAGAAGGCGAAGAAGGTTGCGCAGCGCTCCTCACCGCATCGGCGGTCTCCCTTGCGAGGATTTTCGTCTATTTATTCAATGATAAAAGAGATGATCGCCTCGAAGGGGGCCTGCTGCCTTTATGGAGGCCCTCGCAGGGAAGCGGGTCTTCAGGAATGGTTCACTCAGGACGTTCAGATTCTACGCCGCCGCTGCTATCGTCGTGCTCCGCGTGCTCCTGGCCATCGGCATCCTCCGGGGGAGATTCTTCCGGGAGGGACTCATCCCTATCATCAGGAGCATAGCTGCCCTCGGGAGGGGTCTCGCCATCCCAACCGCTGTCCTGCACCGGCGCTTCCGCGTGCACCGCGACCGGCACTGACCCCACCGCCTCCTCAGCGGACTCCCCCGCACTCCGGGCCACAGCTTCGTGCTGGACAGACTCCTGTGCGTCATATGCCTCTCCGGCCTGTTCCGCTTCCGCAGGCGACACGGACGGCTCATCGGTCTGCTGCATGATCCAGATCGTGCCGAAGTCCCGGTCCTGGTATCCTCTCACCAGCTTGAGCCGCAAAAGCTCGAGCAGGGCGAGGAAGGTGACGATGATCTGGACCTTGGTCCTGTCCTCCGCGAAGAGCTCGTCGAAACGGATCGTCTGCTCCGTCTCCATCCGCTCCAGGATCAGGGCGATCTTGTCCTTGACCGTCAGGGTCTCCTTCGTGATCCTGATCGCCTCGGGAGGGGCCTTCTTGATGATCTTCTGGAGCGCGCCGAGGAGGTCGAAGATATTCAGATCGAAGAGATAGAGCTCCTCCTCGTTCTTGAGCTCCTTCTCGTCCAGGGGGGGGCGGGAAAAGACATTCGTCCAGACCTCCTCGCGCTCCCGCAGAGGGCCCGAGGCCTCTTTGAAGGCCTGGTACTCGAGGAGCTTCTGCACGAGCCCGGCCCGCGGGTCCTCCTGGTCGTCAGGGGCGATGGTCTCGTCCGGCGGCAGCAGCATGCGGGACTTGATATAGATGAGCGTCGCCGCCATCACGAGGAACTCGGAGGCGATCTCGAGGTTCAGCTCCTTCATTATTTCGAGGTATTCGAGGTACTGGCCCGTGATCTGGGAGATGGGGATATCGTAAATGTCGATCTTGTTCTGCTTGATGAGATGGAGAAGGAGATCGAGAGGGCCTTCGAATACAGGGACCTTTACACTATATGCGTTCGTTGCGTCCATCGTGTTCACAGCGTTATAGCGTTTATTGCGCTATAGCGCACGACAGCTTCCTTCCTCTGACGCTATAACGCCGTACGCACAACGCCATAAAGAGCCTCTTTCGCCATAACGCTGTACGCTCAACGCTATACCGCTTATGGTATCACCTTGTTCAGGGGGTATTCGACGATACCCGAGGCGCCGGCGCTCTTCAGCTTCGGGATGAGGTCCCGGACGGTCTTCTCGGCAATCACCACATCGATGGCATACCACCCCTGATCCGAGAGCGAGGAGACCGTGGGAGAATGCATGGCGGAGAGGAGGCTCAGCACTTTCTTGAAAGAATGCTCGGGCACGTTCATCTTGAGCCCCACCTTCTCCTCTGCAGCGAGCGCTCCCCTCAGGAGCAGCGCGATGTTCTCCATCTTCTGCCGCTTCCATTTGTCCTGCCAGGCCCTTTTATGCGCGATAAAGCGCGTGGTGGACTCGACCATCGTCTCGACAATGCGGAGGTTATTCGCGCGCAGGGAGGTCCCGGTCTCGGTCAGCTCCACGATCGCATCCGCCAGGTGCGGCGGCTTCACCTCGGTCGCGCCCCAGGAGAAATCGACCTCCGCCTTGATGCCCTTCCCCCTGAGATACCGTTTGGTATAGCCGACCAGCTCGGTGGCGACACGCTTGCCCTGCAGGTCCTTTATCGTCTTTATCTTCGAATCAGCGGGCACGGCGATCACCCACCGTACCGGTCTGAATCCCTCTTTGGCGTACCGCAGCTCCGCGACCTCGACGACATCGGCGTTCTGCTCGAGGATCCAGTCCTTGCCGGTCAGGCCGCAGTCGAGATGCCCGTCCTCGACATACCGCGCCATCTCCTGGGCCCTGATGAGCATGGAACCGATTTCAGGGTCATCGAAGACAGGATAGTAGGAGCGAGAGGATACGCTGATATGGTATCCCGCTTTCCTGAAGAGCTTCAGGGTAGACTCCTGCAGGCTGCCCTTGGGCAGGCCGAGCTTGAGCACCTTATCCGTGTTATTCATGATCGGTTTCCCCTCGCTTCGCTGCACTGGAATAATCGCATCCGCTACGAAGCTCCTATTTTAAAGGTTTGTAAAATAGCGTGTCAAATCCGGAAAAACAAATCCCGAGCTCCAAATTCCAAATCTCAAATGAATTCCGACTGCTGAAATTCCAAACCTGTTCTGGATCGTTCGAACGTTGAATCTTGTCCGGGACTTGGTGTTTGGAGCTTGGAATTTGTCTTCATTTTCTGTGGTCAATAACTCCCGGATGCTATAATATGGTGTCGTGACCGGAAAAGACCTCACAATCAAAGAGCAGTATCCCCTCGGCGGGTTGACGACCTTCGGCATCGGCGGTCCGGCGCGGTATTTTGCGGTCGTTACCAGCGAGGAAGAGGCGCGGGAGGCGCTCGCTTTTGCGAGACACAAGGGCATCGAGACCTTTGTCCTCGGCGGCGGCAGCAATATTCTCATCAGCGACCAGGGCTTTCCCGGGCTCGTGATACTGAACGGCATAAAGGGATTTACGAGCAGGCCGGCAGCCGGAGAGGATGATGAGGTGCTGGTTACCGCAGGCGCCGGCGAGGACTGGGATGGGTTCACGCGGCGCTGTATCGAGAGCAATCTGCAGGGCATCGAGTGCCTTTCGGGAGTGCCGGGAACCGTCGGCGCTGCCCCGGTGCAGAACATCGGGGCCTATGGCCAGAGCGCCGACAGCGTCGTCGAACAGGTGCGGGCTCTCGAGGTCGCTGCCGGAAGGGCTGTTATCTTTACCAACCAGGAGTGCTCTTTCGGCTACCGGAAGAGCCTCTTCAATTCTATCGCTGCCGGACGCTACCTGATCGTGGAGGCGACGTTCAAGCTGAAACAGAACGGCGCCCCTTCGGTTACCTACCATGACCTGAAGGCCGCCCTCTCCGGCCTGCCCGACCCTACCCTCCAGCAGGTGCGCGAGGCGGTGTTGAAAATAAGGGAGGGCAAGGGGCTGCTCGCCCTCGACGGCTATGAGCGTTTCAAGAGCGCGGGCTCCTTCTTCAAAAACCCGGTGGTCTCGGCAGAGCATTTCACCGGGGTGGAAGAGGCGGTCCGGAAAGCGGGAGGCTGCGCCAACTGGTCCTGGCCGCAGAGGTCGGGAGAGGTCAAGGTCTCTGCCGCATGCCTGATTCAGAGCGCGGGCTTTGTACGGGGCTTCAGAAAAGGGAACGTCGGCATCTCCCCGCGCCATACTCTTGCGGTAATTAATTACGGCGACGCAACCGCTGGGGAGGTGGCCGCCTTCGCCCGGCAGGTGCAGGAAGCGGTGCTCCGGCAGTTCGGCGTCGTCCTCAAACCGGAGGTCCAGTTCGTGGGCTTCACCCCTGATCTGCTCTGACGATTACCCGCCTGCAGCAAGCAGTTTCACATGGACGACATGTCGCAATCTATGTTATTCTGAGATGATATACCACAAACAAACCACGCTGGAGAGGCGGATTCATATGAGGCTGGCAACGGTTATAAAGGTCATAGGTGCGCCTTGCTCTTTTCACTCCCTCGTTGTATGCGTCGGACATTCGTTCCCTCCGTGCCGTTCCCTTCTGTTTGCGAACGAACATTTACCCCATTAAGGAGGCATGTATGTATAAAATCCTGGAAAAACAGGTTCTGAGCGATGTCACCAAGCTCATGGTGATCGAGGCCCCTCATGTAGCGCAGAAGGCGAAGGCAGGCCAGTTCATCATCGTCCGCATCGACGAAAACGGCGAGCGGATCCCCCTGACCATCGCGGACTTCGACCGCAAGGCCGGCACCATTACCATCATCTTTCAGGAGGTGGGCAAGTCCACCCTGCAGCTCGGCGCCATGAAGGCCGGCGATTCTGTCTCGACCTTTGTCGGCCCTCTCGGCCATCCCACCGAGATCGAGAACTTCGGGACCGTCGTCTGCATGGGCGGCGGCGTGGGTATCGCCCCGATCTATCCCATTGCCCGGGCACTGAAGGAGGGAGGGAACAAGGTCATCTCGATCATCGGCGCCCGCACCAAAGACCTGCTCTTCTGGGAGGACAAGATGAAGGCGGTTTCCGACGAGCTCCATATCTGCACCGATGACGGCTCCCATGGCCGCAAGGCGCTGGTCACCGAGCCGCTCAAGGAGGTCCTCGAAGATAAAAGCCGTGCCGTGGCAAAGGTCTGGGCCATCGGTCCGGCCGTTATGATGAAATTCGTCTCGCAGACTACCAAGCCCTTCGGCGTGCCGACCATCGTCAGCCTCAACACCATCATGATCGACGGCACCGGCATGTGCGGCGGCTGCCGCGTGCTCCTCGAAGACGGCGCGCAGTTCGTCTGCGTCGACGGTCCCGAGTTCGACGGCCACAAGGTGGACTGGGGCAATCTCCTTTCGCGGCTCTCCTTCTATAAGGAAGAGGAGAAGGCCGCAGTCGACCACTACAAGAATCATATCTGCAATCTCGATAAAGCAGTTGCTGAGGGAGGGAAATAAATGGCTGAGCTCGATACCAAACAGAGAATGAAAATTCCGAGGCAGCCCATGTTGCACCAGGACGAACACGTGCGCAGGGCCAACTTCGATGAGGTCGCCCTGGGCTATACCGAAGAGACCGCCAAGAAGGAGGCGGAGCGCTGCCTGCAGTGCAAAAAGCCGCTCTGTTCCGAAGGCTGTCCCGTCGGCGTCCTCATTCCCCAGTTCATAAAGGCGCTTCGCGAAGGCGATATGCCGAAGGCGGTCGAGGCGATGAAGGTAAAGAACAACCTCCCCGCGATCTGCGGCAGGGTCTGCCCCCAGGAGAGCCAGTGCGAAGGGAAGTGCATCCTCGGCAAGAAGGGCGAGCCCGTTGCCATCGGCCGGCTCGAGCGGTTCGTCGGAGACTATGAGCTGGCGCATCGCACCTGCCCGCTGAACGCCGCCCCCCCTACCGGCAAGAAAGTGGCGGTCGTCGGCACCGGCCCTGCCGGACTCACCTGCGCCGTCGATGTGGCGCGGGAGGGACATACCGTGACCATGTTCGAATCGCTCCATGGCCCGGGCGGCGTGCTGATCTACGGCATTCCCGAATTCCGGCTGCCGAAGAGCGTTGTCCACGGCGAGATCGACTATGCGGCAAAGTGTCTGGGCATCGAGATCCGGAGCGACCACGTCATCGGCCGCACCATCACCCTCGATGAGCTGCTCGCGGAATACGATGCGGTGTTCCTCGGCACCGGCGCAGGGCTGCCGTCGTTCATGCGTATCCCCGGCATCAACCTGAACGGCGTCATGTCGGCCAACGAGTTCCTCACCCGCGTCAACCTGATGAAAGGCTACCTCTTCCCGAACTACGATACGCCGGTAAAGGCAGGAAGGAAGGTCGCCGTGATCGGCGCAGGAAACGTCGCCATGGACGCCGCCCGCTGCAGCGCCCGCATACAGCACCTGCACGCACAACAGAACGGCACGCAGCCGGGCGAGGTGCATATCGTGTACCGCCGGTCGAAGGAAGAGATCCCCGCCCGTGCAGAGGAAGTGCACCATGCGATGGAAGAAGGCATCATCTTCGACCTCCTCACCAACCCGATCGAGATCATGGGCGACAGCACCGGCAAGGTCGTCGGCATGCGCTGCATCAGGATGGAGCTGGGCGAGCCCGACGCCTCGGGCAGGAGGAAGCCCGTTCCGATCGCCGGATCGGAGTTCGAGATGGAAGTGGATACGGTCATCATGGCGCTCGGCACCAACCCGAACCCGATCGTCTTCGTCGATGCAGAGGGGCTCGAGCGGACAAAGTACGGCACGGCGGTTGCGGATAACGATACGGGGAGGACGAAGAAGCAGCGCGTCTGGGCAGGCGGCGATGTCGTCACCGGCGCCGCCACCGTCATCAGCGCCATGGGCGCCGGCAAACGGGCTGCAGCGGATATCAACAAATTCCTCAAGGGTGAAGCGGCCTGGTAAGAAACAGCTTGCGCTACTCGTAGCGAAGGAAGGCCGCCACTGCACCGTGGCGGCCTTTCATTTTTGCGGCGAACCTGTACGTAATCGTCGGCCGCCTCTTATCGCGCTGCAGGAAACCTCCCTAGCGCGATCATCTTCCATAGCGCTGAACGACATCTTTCAGTTTCCCCGACGACTCCTTCAACCCCCGCACCCTCTCCATCTCTTCCATATCCTTTCGCCACTTGCACCAGCTCGCGTGCCCCTCGAGGCGTCCGCCGATTTCGTCCTCGGTTTTTTTGCAATACACACAGACCTGCCTGCCCTCAACAGTCTCCTTGAGGTATTCATTATGCTCTTCATGTCCGGCCATGACAGTCTCCTTTTCTATCTTCCCGCATAACTCGATTCTTTTACAAATGATACCACGTATCCATGTCTAATCCCACCGGGCCTAATCCCACAAGCCTGCACTCGGGGTAATCTGCCGCAAGCAAAAAAAGGCCCCGGCCCCTGTACAAGGGGCGGGGCGAGAGTTTATGGCAACGGTCAGGATGCCCTAGGTGATGCCGATGCTACACTACTGCCGCTATGCTGCTGCCGGAGCGACTGGCGAGGTCGCTGCGGGTGAGACCTTTGCTTCCTTGAGCCAGAGGAGCCTCGAACCGTTGATTACCGCGGCGTTGATCGACTCGATCAGCTCTCCCGGGTCGGCGTCGAATCCCTCTCTCCTGGCAAAGGGACTGAGCTCTACCTTGATCTTGGCAGCGCTCACGAGCTTTTTGGTATCGCTCTCCTTCGCTTCCTTCAGCTTGCTCCCCATCACTTTCGCGAGGGCTGCGAAAATATCACGATGCGTCTTCGCCTCTCCCGCGGGAGAGACGGCCGCGGCCACATACTTCAACCTGCCCGCATAATCGACCATGGTCCCTTCGGCTTCGAGCAGCGCTGCGGCGGGAAGGACAACGTCAGCCTGTTTCGCGAGGTCGGTCATATGGGAAGCCTGGACTACGAGGAAATCCCCTTTCGCCTTTTTCACCAGGGGAACCTCGCCGACGGCATAGAGGAATCCGTTTCCTCCGGACGCCATCTCCTTACAGGATTTCCCTTCCGGCGCCAGACCCATCATCAGTACGCCTTTTGCATTGCTCTCGACCGGGATCGATACGGCCGTGCCTTTTATCAGGCTTATGTTTGCCGCAGCAGGATAGAGCGCGGGCGAGGTGAGCACTACAGGGTTCTTTGCATCGGCGACCATGGCCGCCGCCGCTTCCACTGCTTCGCTCACCGCTGCCTTGGCAACGGCCTCTCCCAGCTTTTTGTCACTCGAGAGGCCTTTGGCGAGCAGCGCCTTGGCGAGCGACATGAGCGCCGCAGCCTCATCCTCCACCAGGCTCACTGCGGCGACAGAGGCTATCGAAGGCTCTGCTGCAGTAATGGTGATCAGCTTCGCCCCTCCCTGCACTCTCCTGCGGATTACCGCATCGAGGGCGGGCAGCACCCGCGTATACTGGCTGGGATTAAGGCCCACGAGCACGAAAAGATCAGCGGTATCCATATCGGCGCTCCCGGAGAGCAACGTTGCTGCATCGCCGTAGAGGCTTACCGTCGTATCCACATTCCTGGTCTTGACGACCTCCGCCGCGAACTGCTTGAGCGTGAGCGCGTCCTCGTTGAGCAGGCCGCCTGTCGCGACGAACCCGGCGTTCTTGCCCGCCTTCTTCAGCTCGGCGGCGACAAGGTCGAGGGCGTCCTTCCAGGTCGTCTCGACCAGGGCGCCGCCCACGCGCTTCATCGGCGACGTCACCCTGCTGTCCGCCGCTATGCAATCGAAGCCGAACCGGCCGTATGCGCAGATGAACCGCTCGGAGGAACCGTCGGCAGCTCCGGACTTAACCTTGGCGACCGAGCCCTCCTTCGTGCTGACGGTGATATCGCAGCCGTTGCCGCAGAGGAGGCAGACCGAGCTCACCTTCTCGTACTCCCATTCCCTGCCTTTGCGCGTCCGGTCGGCCTCGAGCAGGGCGTTGACCGGGCAGGCGTCGACACAGCTGCCGCAGAAGGTGCAGCCCGACTCCTGGAGCGGCTTGTCGTTGGCCGTCGCCACTTTCGAGCCCACTCCCCTTCCCATGAACTCGAGCACATTCGTCCCCTGGTTCTTGCAGACCCGGACGCATCTGCCGCAGAGCACGCAGTAGTCGGGATCGCGCTTGATGAAGGGGTTCGCCTCGTCAACGGCAAAGCCGAACTTCTTCCTGGTGAAGCTCGATTCCTTTATCCCGAAATCGTAGGCATACTGCTGGAGCGTGCAGACGCCCGCCTTGGTGCAGGTCATGCAGTCGAGCGGGTGCATCGAGAGGATGAGATCGACGACGAACTTCCTTATCTCCTGCACCTTCTCCGTATTCGTATTGACCGACATGCCCTCTTTGACCTTCGTGGTGCAGGCGATCATGGGGGCCTTCATGCCCTCGACCTCGACGAGGCACATGCGGCAGGCGCCGATGCCTTTCATCCCCTTGAGGTAGCAGAGATTGGGGATATTGATGCCGCCCCGTGCTGCGGCATCAATGAGATTTGAGCCCTCGGGGGCCGTTACCCTCTTTCCATCTATCGTAACCGTTACCATGTTCGCCATCTAACCTCTCCTCCTTAAATATGCTCGCTAACGCAGCGCCTTATACTGCTGCCGGCTCGCCCGCACCCACGGTGCCCTTGACGATCGCTCCTGTCGGGCATACCGTAATGCATTCGCCGCAGCGGGTGCACCGCTTCTGCCGTATCTCGTAGGCCGGATAATTGTTGAAATAGGGCTTCCTCTTCTCTCCGACGATAGCGCTGTATTTACAGACCTCTTTGCAGGCATTGCACATGATGCAGTCGTCCGGGGCCACGCGGTACTCTACGAGGACCGAGCATTCTCCGGCGCTGCACCGCCCCGCACCATGCTCCGCAAAGGCGCCTTTCTCCATCCACTCGAGGATGAACTTGGCCGTATCCTTGCCCTTCTTGCACATGGACGCCTCGGCCATGTCGGCGGCGATCCGCTTGAGCGCGGCGAGGTCTTCCTCGGAGCCCCGGCCCTCGGCGATCTGCTGCAGCCGGATTCTCGCCTCGTAGCTTCCGAACGCGCAGGGAAAGCACCTGCCGCACATCGGCCCGGCGAGAAAGCCGGTGATGTAGGCGAGCGCCTTCTGCACGGCGCAACTCCTCGCTTCGGCCGCGTTTTTTATATCCTCTACCTTCAGCTCTTTCTCTTCAGTCATAATACCGTCCTTCTAGTACATGTCTTCTGCCATGTAGACAATCTCGGGGAGCACGTAGGAGACCAGGTCCCGGTAGGTGATCATGCCGAGTATCCGGTCGCCGTCGACCACCGGCAGGTGCCGTCTCTTCTTGTTCGCGATGACCGATATGGCGGCGCTGATCTCTGTCGAGGCGTCGAAGGTGATGAGATCGCGGCTCATGACCTCCTCGATGGGCCGGTTGGCGAAGGACATATCCTTGCTGAAGTGGCGCACCACGTCTCTCTCGGTGAACATGCCGACGAGCCGGTTGGATTTATCGACCACCATTACGGCGCTCACGTTCCTGTCCTGCATGATCCTGATCGCGTCGGCAACCTTATGATCCTGCGTAATGGCGAATATCTCATAGGGCTTGGATGCTAAAATATCTCCCAGGGTCATCTTTGCTCTCCTCTCTATGATGTCTATGCTCTCGGGAGGTATCTTGAACTCCTCCTCGAGCTTCAGGTGGCGCTCCTTCCGGATCTTCACCGCGCCGATCGGGCACGCGTTGTAGCAGGCCTTGCACTTCGTGCAGTACGCGTGATCGATGAAGTACTTATCCCGCGTCTCCTTGACCGCATCGAAGGCGCAAGCCTCTTTGCAGAGCCCGCATCTGAAGCACTCGGCGAGATTAATGACGAAGACCCCCATGCCGCTGCAGACATTCGCCCTGCAGTAATTGTCATAGAGGTGCTCTTCGTACTCCTCGCGAAAATACTTGATGGTGCTCAACACTGGGTTGGGAGCGCTCTGGCCGAGGCCGCAGAGCGAACCTTCCTGTATGTGCTTGCCGAGATGAATCAACCGCTCGATATCGCCGTGCCGGCCCTCTCCCCTGGTAAGCCGTTCCATGATCTGGAGCATCTGGTAGGTGCCGATCCTGCAGGGCGGGCACTTGCCGCACGATTCCGAGTAGGTGAAGGAGAGGAAGTATTTCGCTACATCGACCATGCAGGTGTCCTCGTCCATGACCACCATGCCGCCCGAGCCCATCATCGAGCCCACTTTGGAGAGCGAGTCGAAATCGACCGGCAGATCGAGATGACTCGCCGGGATGCAGCCGCCGGAGGGGCCGCCGGTCTGGACCGCCTTGAACGCCCTGCCCTCGAGAATCCCGCCGCCGATATCGAAGATGATCTCCCGCAGGGTCATGCCCATGGGGACCTCCACGAGACCGGTGTTCCTGACCTTGCCCGTAAGTGCGAAGACCTTCGTGCCCGGCGAGGTTGCCGTGCCGATGCTCCGGAACCAGTCCGCGCCCTTTTCGATGATAGGGGGAACGCAGGCATAGGTCTCTATATTGTTCAGGTTGCTCGGGTAGCCCCATACACCGCCTCCGGGCTCGGAGAGGCGCGGCGGACGCGGCCTCGGGAACCCCCGCTCGCCCTCGATCGAGGCGACGAGCGCCGTGGACTCGCCACAGACAAAGGCCCCTGCGCCCTCGCGCACATCGAGGTGGAAGCTGAAGCCCGTGCCGAGAATATTCTGCCCGAGGAGCCCCAGCTCCCCGGCTTGACGAATTGCGTGCTTGAGGTTCTTGACTGCAAGGGGATACTCGTGCCGCACATAGACGAAGCCGTACTGCGCACCCATGGCATAGGCGCAGAGGAGCATGCCCTCGAAGAGGCTGTGGGGATCGCCTTCCATGATCGAGCGGTCCATGAACGCTCCCGGGTCCCCCTCGTCGCCGTTGGCGATGACGAACTTCACGCTGCCCGGCGCGCCCTTCGAGTGTTTCCATTTCTTACCGGCCGGGAAGCCTGCACCGCCTCTTCCCCTGAGGTTCGCCCTATCGACCTCTTCCAGCACCTCATCGGGGCTCATCCCGGAAAGCGCCTTTTCGAGGCCCTTGTAGCCGCCGACCGCGATATAGTGATAGATGTTCGTCGGGTCGATCTTGTCGTTGTTCCTGAGGGCGATGCGGACCTGTTTCTTGTAGAACGGAAGGTCCATCATCTCCAGGGTGGGGTCGGATTGAATGTCCTCCCGGTAGAGCGCCTGCCGGAAGGGTATCCCGTGGAGGAAGGTATGGCTCAGGAGACCCGAAGCATGCTCGGGCTTCACCCGCTGGTAGAAGATGTCCTGCGGCTCCGCCTTCATCACCGGGCCCTTCTGGCACATGCCCTGGCAGCCGGTCTTGACGATCTCGATAGCAGCGCCCCGCGCCTTTGCCTCGTTTTCGAGGGCGCTGATCACTTTGTGCGAGCCGGAGGCGGTGCAGGCAGTCCCACAGCATACCCGCGCCCGCGCCCGATCCGGTAAGAACAGTTCAGAAGCAAGCCTCTCCCTAAGCTTTTTCAAATCACCGATACTCGTCAACCGTTCCATCCCGACCCCGCTTACTGCTTCACCCTGTTGATGATCTCATCCACTTTCTGGGAGCCTACCTCGCCGAGCACCTCTTCGTTCACGGTAACCACCGGGGCCAGCCCGCAGCATCCCACGCATCCGACCGTCTCCAGGGTCATCGAGCGATCGGCTGTCGTTTCTCCCTCTTTTACCCCGAACTCTTCCTCGAGCGCCTTGAGGACCTTGGAGGCGCCTCGCACATGGCAGGCCGTGCCCACGCAGACACAGACGATATTCTTTCCCCTCGGCTTGAAATAGAAATGTTTATAGAACGATGCCGCGCTGTACACCTCGGCCAGAGGGATGTCCAGGTTCTTCGAAAGCTCCTTCAGCTTCTCTTCAGGGAGGTAGTTGTGCTCTTTCTGTATCTGCTGAAAGGCATGGATAAGCAAGCCCTTCTTCTTCTGGCCCGCGGTGAGGACGTCGCCTATGCCCCCGTAGTGTGCATCTATGTTGAGCTCCTGTGCCTTCATTCGTTCCTCCCGACTTCTCGTCTATGCTGCCCCTTTCGCTCCTAATGCCACGGCTCCGCTGTTAAAGGGGTTTAGGATAGAATTTACCATACCGGCGCAAAAGAATCAACAAAACAATAGTCATATTAAGTTTTTTAATCAGATCGTTACGTTTAGTAACGCCTAGTTACCCACGCAGGTAACATAGAGAGGGGCCGGCCTCTCGCCGGCAAACGGCAGGCACAAGCAGTAACGGCAGCAGTTAGCGGAAAAAAGAATACGCCAAAATCAGAAAAAAGGCCGCTGCGGCAGTCTCCCGCCGCAGCGGCTCAATAAAGCAAGGGCTAAAACCCGGTGCTAAAGGCCCTGATGGCCTCTCGGCCTCTCCATCTCGCGGCGCGCCGCCATGTCGAGGAGCACCTTCTCGGTGCCGAACTTGCCCGGCTCGTACTTCTTCAGCTTGAGGCCCTCCCTCGCCGAATCGATGTACTTGAGGGTCAGGGCAAGGATCTTCTCCGGATCGGGCTCGAAGTGGAATGCGCCTCTGAACCGCTCCATCCAGACCTCGGTCATGATCCTGGTGACCTCCTTGCTCGCCGACGCTATGTTTTCACCGCCGAATATGACGGGTATGCCCGAAGCAACAGCGTAGCAGCCTATCGCAACAGCCTTCTCGGACATCCACTCGGGGGCGATGCCCACTGCAGGCATGCCGCCTATCTCGTCCGAGAGACCGCCCTCGGCAGCCATGGCGCTCGCGATGGTCAGGATTCTCGAGTTATCGACGCAGGCGCCGAGATTCAGTATCGGGGGCATTCCAGTCGCTTCGCAGACCTCCCTCAGGCCGGGGCCGGCGAGCTCATACGCCTGCTCGGGCGTCACCAGGCCCGCCATGCCGCAGGCATGAGAGCCGCAGCCGGTAGTGACGACCAGGACATCCTGCCTGATGAGCTCCTTGATCAGGTAGTTGTGGACAGCCGTTGCCGGGAACCTGGTGTTGTCGCACCCGACGACGCCGGCGATACCCCTGATCCTGCCCGCCATGATCGCGTCGTTCAGGGGCCGGAAGGACGCCCTCCACTTTCCGCCGAGCATGTACTCGATATACTCGTGGGAGAACCCGGTCACCATCGTGTACTTGTCCTTCTGGTCGCGCTTGCCGTAGGTCGTCCTGTTCGGGAAGTTATCGATCGCCGCCCTGATCACGTTCCGGGCATGCTCCATTGCCCTCGACTCATCGACATAGGGCATGGCGACAGCGCCCTTTATGTGCGCCTTCGGCGATGTGGTAATGATCTTGGTGTGGAACTTCTCTGCCGCCTTGACGACCGACGGCATGATGCACTGGACATCGACGGTCATGGCATCCACCAGGCCAGTGAAGATCGCCAGCTCCTGGTTCGTGAAGCCGCCCATGGTCGGGACGCCGTGCCTGACCAGGATCTCGTTGGCGGTACAGCACATGCCGGCGAGATTGATTCCCTTCGCGCCCTTCGATTTCGCATACGCGATCATGTCGGGCTCGTTCACCGCCTCGGCCATCTTCTCGGCGAGGGTCGGCTCATGGCCGTGGACCACGACATTGACCTTGTCCTCCTCGAAGACGCCGAAGCCCGCCTCTCCCCTGAGGGGCTGGGGAGTGCCGAAAAGGATATCGGTGATATCGGTAGCGATCATCGAGCCGATCCAGCCGTCGGCAAGGGCCGTCCTGAGGCCGTGCAGCAGGATGTGATCCGCATCGATATCGACGCCGGTATGGGTGCGGTGCATCATCTCGACAATCTCCCTCTGGGCGCCGCGGGGGACGATGCCCCACTTTCTCCAGCGCTCCTGGGTCTTCTTCGGCGCCCTGCTGACGTAGCTCGCCTCGCCGCTCTGGCGGGTGAAGTCCTCGACGAACCGCTTCGCCACGTCCTTGGCGACATCGCTCACCGGCCTGCCCTCGAACTCGATGTCGAGATAGCCGGCTACTCTATAGAGCTTCCGTACGTCCTTGATCTGGTAATCCTTCGTATGGCCTTCGGCAACAGCCAGGAGGGTCATCGCCATATCGAGGCCGTGGTCGGTGTGCGCCGCGGAACCCGCAGCGATCATACGGGCGACGTTCCGTGCGACGACGGTCGCGACCGTTGCGCCGCAGACGCCGCAGACCTCTTCTTCGGCGTTCTTGCCCACGAGCCTGCAGGGCCCCATGCTGCAGAGCTTGCAGCAGGCGCCGCTGTTGCCGATGGGGCAGGGTTTCATTTTATCGGCCCTGTCGAAACAGGTCTCTATATTCTGCTCCTTGGCCCACTTCAGGATAGCAGCGGACTGGGGGTTGGCAGTGCTTGAGGTTTTTTCACCTTTCTTCTCCATTGTCAATTCCTCCTTGAATCTGGCTTAGCAGCTTTCTGTTAGTACCGCACACGCTATGCGATGATGGGATCCATCGACAATGCCGGATGTCCCGCAGCGGAGAGATGCTCCAGAAGCTTCTCCGAATCCTCGCAGATCGTCTCGTCGGCGATCATATCGAGGAAGGTGGGGATACCGATCTCATCGCACTGCTTCTGGAAATCGTCCTTGATCCTCTCCTTGAGCGACTTGGGCATCCAGACGATTCTCTTGATGCCGCCGTCGCCGTAGAGGAATTTCCTGCTCGGGATGAAGTTCACGCCGATACCCATGAAGCCGGGGGTCTGGGCGCCGCCGCCGACAGTGCCGGCGAGAGTCGAGAACTTCATGCCGATAGGGGTCATCCCGGTAAATCCTCTGTTGACGATCATGACGCCGTTCGCCTCGGGGATGATCGCGACGATGCACTCGAAGCACCCGCAGGAGGTCATGGGGTTTTCCATGATCGTATAGAGGTTGAGGGTTTCTACAGCGCCGCCGGTCGCCTTCTTCAGGTACTCGTCAACGCCGGTGAAGCGTCCGAGCTTGGCATCGATCACGTCACCTTTCTGAATAGGCTGGTTGCCGCCGGTAGGATCGATTTCGAATGCGGCCTTGCCGTCAAGCCAGTTGTAGGCGCCGCAGAGCCCGAGCCGCTCGGGAGTGATGACGCAGGCGTGGCTCGGGGCAAAGGACTGGCAGAGCAGGCAGGAGTAGTAGGTGTCCACCGCCTCGTCCGTAAGGCTTCCGAGTCTCTGGTCACGCTCCTTGTAGGCGGCCCGCGCCTCTTCGAGCTGCTTGTTGACATCGGCCTCGTTGATATACAGCTTGACCTGCACCTTGTCGACAATGGATCTGAAGCGATTGTGGGTCATAGTCGCCTGAATGAGGCCGAGGTGCTCGAGGGTGAAGCCTTCTTTCTTGGCATTGGTGCTGATTCGTACCCAGTTGATGTCGCGCTGACCCATATGCCACACGCCCTGGGCCTCGTTGATATTGGAGTGTACTTTTCTCTCGATAACGGATTCGAAGTCCTTCTGCATCTTGCGGCCCGCGACCTCGATGACCATGCCGAGGGGCAGCTTGCCGCCTTTCTCGTAGAGCTCCTGCCAGCTGTCGCCGATGACGATAACCTTGTTATCCTCGGGGATATCCTCGAGCTCGACCATCTTGACCCACTCGAAGGCGGGCGTCCGCTGGCCGCCGAACTCGATGAAGGTGTCCTCTTTCCTGATCCTCTCACCCTCGAAGGCCGGGCCGTAGGAGACCGGGATCGGCGGCTTCTCGACGATGATCTTGAGGCCCCGCAGCTCGATGCCCCTCTGGACGATCTTCGAATGGTCGAGCTCTTTGTCGACTTCCTCATAAGTACAGACGCCCGTGGGATGGATAACGGGGACATCGGTGTCGGCGATCGCAGGGAATCCCATATTGATGGCGCCGGCGCCGGTGGTCCACTTGATGTCGTCCAACGGACCGAGGGCGATCGCGAACGCGAAGACCCTGTCCTTCTGGTACTTCAGGTGCTCTTTATAGTCACCGGGCTTCTTGCCGCCGAAGATGAGGGAGGCCCTGATCGCCCAGTCGAGGGCATACAGGGTATGAATCGTGTCGGGCCCCAGCGGAACGATACGCGCGTCCCATCCGAGCTCGACGCCCTTTCTCAGGAGCTGTTTCGTAACGCTGTCGCCGTTGGATTCTCCGGAAAGGAAGGTCAGGATGTTCTTTTCCTGGAGCTCCCTTACTATGGTTACCGCGATATCGTCGGTGGGAGCCGCCCCGAGGATGGCGGCGAATCCCGGCATCGAGCCGTCGACGAGCTGGATACCGAGGTTCCTCTGGATGGTATCGGAAATGAAACCGTTATACACATACCCTGTTTCAGGGTCCTTGCAGGGCTCGAGCCCGTTGATATACCGCAGGGCGAGAATGATCTCCTCGGCGAACAGCGTAGCCATGCCGGAATCGAGGGCCTCGCCGAGATAAGGGGTCCACATCTTCTCTTCCGGCTCCGGGTGCTGCAGTTCCTTAGCAAAACCGAGGGCGGTCTTCATATCGCCCAGGGTCTTGACCGCGAATCCGGTCATTGCGTAAATCATGGGAAGGTGGAACGCGGTGTCGGGGAACTCGAACGCAAAATCGTTTCCCTTCTCCGCGATCGCCTTCTCGAGCATCTCCTCAGCCTGCGCAACAAGGGTGTTCGCGCCTCTGATGGCTGCTGTGGCAATGAGCTTTGACATCCTGACCTCCTGGAGTCTAACCTTTCTTAGGTTTATTGAGTGTTACTAACATTTTAGTATAAATTACCCGCTACCGTGCTTTCAAGAAAGCAGGCAGCCCGTTCGCCTCTCTCGGCCCCACCGTCACCTTCCAGCCCGGGAGCTTCTCCTCTATCGCGCCGCTCAGGATCGCCACATACCCGGGGATGATCAGCTCCTTGTTCTTGATCTCGTTCTCGATGCCGCTCTCCTGGAGAAAGGCGGCGATCTTCGATGCGGTGAACTTGCCCGCAGCCCAGCCGGTGAGCACCGAGAGCCCCTCGCTGTCGAGGACCGCGAGCCTGCAGGGCACCTTGCTGTTCTCGATCTCGCCCGAGACGATGAAGTAGGTGAGGGAGAAGTTCGTCGTGATGAGCAGCGGCGACTCGGGGGAGGGCTCGCCGATCTTGTAGATCTTCTGCTCCACCTGCATCGGCACCTGCGGGTCGGTGTAGATGTTCTGCCGCAGGGTGAAGAGGGCGAGGTTCTTCCACCGCTCGATGCTGTTCATGACGACGATGGAAGCGTACTTCGCCACGCCGAGCATGCCGAGGAGCAGCTCGAGCATGCGGTCGTCCCGCTGGGCGAAGGTGATCACCGGGTAGCCGACGGACTTCACGTTCTTCTTCACCGCCGCTCTCCTGATGAACGTATTCTGCTCGAGGATCTCCTTAGCGGTCCGCGCGCCGCCGTCGATCACCATGTCCTCCACGCCGAGGCCCTTGATCTTCTCGGTAAGGTCCGTGAGCTCACCGAGCCCCTTTGCGGCGACGCCGAGGGTGACCTTGTAATTCTTCGCCAGTCCTGCCAGCGCCTCTGCATTGGAAGCATTAGCGCCGTAGAGGATAGGCTTTTTGTCGCCGACGATCTTGAGCGCCGCTTCCGCAGCCGCCGCATTGCCCGTCCCGAGGATCAGGGAGACTCCCGGGGCCTTGGCGGCGATCGCCTTCACCGCGCCCTCGAACGTGCCGGCGTCGCTGGAGGCGTTGTTCACGAAGATCGCATCGACTCTCAGCCTCTGGCCGACGCGCTCGATCTCCGAGTTGAGCACCCCGTCGACGATCGTGCCGATCTCAGCCTCGGACATCGTGTCCTTCACCTCGACGGCAAAGGCGCAGGGGTTCACGAACTTCTTTTCGTGCCTGAAGAGGACCGTCTCCTCGCCCATCTTCATCGCCTTGTCGCCCGCGCCGAGCGTAATCGGCCGCACGGGAGGAGCGGACGCCTCGCCGAGAATCCTCTTCGCCTCTTCGGAGACGTCGGGGCACGAATCCAGCGTCGCCTGCCGCTGGGCGAGCTTCATGGCAAAGGCGAGACAGGTCGGGTGCCCGCACTTCTTGCAGTTGGTTTTCGGAAGCAGCTTGAATATTTCAACGCCTGACAGAGCCATATAGTCTTACCTCCCTTACATTAATTCGTCGATGAATTTTTCGACGGCCTTGACCGCCTCGGGATGCCGCATGATGAGCAGCTCGGCGCCGGCCATCATCAGCGCGCCGGCGGTGGTGACTTCCCAGGCGATGCTCCGCTCCTCGAGCGAGCCGCCTATCGGGAGGTCGGCCTCGGAGGCCTGGGCCTCTTTCACCTTCCACGCATAAAACCCTACGTCGGCGAGCATCGGCTGCTGCATGGTCACATCGTTCTGGGTGAGCGCCGCGAGCCTGATGCGCTCCATGACCGAGTAGGTGTATTCGAGGCCGTAGCCCAGCGCCGACGACATCGGGTCGGTGAGTATCTTCTCTTTATCGAACCCCATCTGGGTGATGAGGATGTTGAGCTGCTTGGAAAGGTTGATATCGAGCTCGGACATGGCGATCAGTTTGTGGTCGTTCGCCATCGCCGCGGCAGCGATCGTCTTGTAGTTGGCCTCCTGGGCCTTGCCGATGACGCAGTTCTTTCCCTTCGCTGCCTCGGCGACGGCGACGAGCACCGCCGAATCCTTTTCGACGTGGTTGCTGCCGAGGATGATCAGGGGAACCTTGATCGCGGCGAGGACATCCTTGACGGTCTTTGCAGCGTCTTCCGGCGACCGGTTGTCGCGGTCGGGATGGGTGCCGACGAGCCTGAGGGTGATCGCCTTCGCTTTCAGCTCGTTCTGGCAGTACTGGGCCCACTTCACCGGGTCAGCCGATACGGCGGCGTACGGCTTCTTCACCATGTCGGGCCAGTCTTCGGGAGCTACATCCTGGACTTCATACGCAACGAGCGGCCTGTTGGGCACATTCCCTTCGAAGGCATGGAAGGGGAGCACATTCTCTCCGCCGATCCTGGCAGCGCCCTCGGTGCCGATGGTAACCTCATACACTTTTCCTGAGTACGTCTCTTTCGGTGCAGCAAAAGCCATGGTAACCTCCTACATTTCGAGATAGGAATGTGCGTAAAGGGTGTTGCCCGTTATCACATCGATGGTTTTTACGGTCTCGACCACCTCATGCGGGTCGGCGATCGCCGCCGTCAATCCCTCGTACATGAGCAGCGCGAGATAGTATTTATTCAGAATGGGTCTGAGCGGCTTGGGACAGCCGTTCGATATATTGCTGAGGCCGACGACGGTCTTCATCGGAGGGTCATTGAGCTCCTGGAACATCTTGATCGCCTGAACGACCTTGATGGCCTGGTCCTGCGTCGTGGCGATCTGGAGCACGAGGGGATCGAGGTAGAGGTCCTCGAGAGGAAGGCCGTACTCCATGGCGCGCGCCATGATCTCCGAAGCGATGGCGGCGCGCTCTTCGGCATCGGCGGGAAGGCCGCCTTTTCCTACGGTGAGGCCGATGACCTGGCAGCTGTACTTCGCGCCGAGCTCGAGGATGGGAAACCGCTCGGGGTCGTTGGAGGTGGAGTTGATGAGCGCCCGTCCCCATTCATTATTATGGACCTTGAGACCCGCCTCGATCGCCTTGAAGTTCGTCGTATCGAGGCAGATGGGCAGCGGCACCACCTCCTGGATGGTGGTCACCATCCACTGCATCAAATCTTCTCCCCCGTCTTCCGCAGGGCCGATATTCGCATCGATCATGCCCGCTCCCTGCTTCCACTGGTTCGTGGCTATCTCTTGAATAGGCCCTTTGTCCTTCTTCATCATAGCCTCCCGGACCCGCTTGGCTATAATGCTCAACTTCTCCCCGATTACCAGCATCTCTCTTCTCCTTTCCGTTGCAGAATATAGTTTGTTCAAACAAAATCGTTGAATATTAACGAAAATATAAACGATTAATGTATCACAAAACGAAACCGTATTGTCATGAGTTTATTTTATGCATCTATAAACGACATCCGGCATGCTCGGGGGCCTTCGCCGTATAAGGGCGCCCTTACGCTGCCTACGGTATCTGCAACGACTGGAGAATAGAATAGAGCGCTTGTACCGCCCTGGCATCCTCGGGGAGCTCGAAGACCGGCTTTCCCTCCAGGTCGTACTTGAAGATCATTTCATCCTGGGGGACCAGCCCCGCCACCACGACACCGGCCTTCTCGGCCATTTTCCTCAGCTCTTCGCCTTCGTATCCTATCACCCGGTTTATGATCAGCACTCTTCTTTCTACCTCGAGCTGCAGCTCATCGACGAGCCTGTTGATCCGCTCCGCGGTCATGACGCCCTTTACCGTCGGGTCGCTGACGATGATCAGCAGATCGACCCTGTGCGTCGTCCTCCGGCTCAGATGCTCCATGCCCGCTTCGTTGTCGATGACCACATAGGGATATTTCTCGGAGAGCAGATCGGTGTATTTCCGGATGATGTTATTGGCGGCGCAGTAACAGCCGGGACCTTCCGGCCTCCCCATCACCATGAGATCAAAACCCTTCGCCTCGATGATGGATTGCTGCACCTGGTAGTCGAAGAGCTGCTCCATCGACATGCCGCCCGGCCTGTCGCCGCCGCCCCTGACCGCCTGCAGGGACTCTTCTCTCAGGCTCCCGATGGTCGCATGCACGTCGAGTCCGAGGGCCTCATTCAGGCAGGCGTTGCTGTCTGCGTCCACGGCGAGGACAGGACCTCTCCTCCTGCTCACCAGATATTTGACCACGAGCCCGGCGAGGCTCGTCTTTCCTGTTCCTCCCTTGCCTGCAAAGGCTATTGTGAAGGCCACCTCTGAGCTCCTCCTGGAAAATGCGCTCTCTACGGTTTTTACCGGCAGGATACAGTTATGCGTGCGACGCAACTACAGCGACAGCTATCTGTCTCTGCCTTCATTACTATGTTCAGCCTTTGACTTTCAATGCAGCACGATCAAGCCGGAAGGGCTGCCCTACTCCATACGCTCCAGGATTCCGGGCAATTCGAACATACTTTCTATTATAAAATCAGAACCACGTAAAAAGTCCAATGTTTTGTAACCGTAGGTAACACTCACGGTCCTGATCCCTGCCGCTTTCCCCGCCTCGATGTCGTAATTACTATCGCCGACCATGACCGCATCACGAGCATTAATACCAAATCTATCAAGGACATAGAGAATAGGCAGCGGCGAGGGCTTCCGCTCCTCCGTCGTGTCGCTACCAACAATTATATCAAGGTACTTAGCAAGTGCCAACTTTTCAAGAATCTTGACGGAGAGCGCCTCCCGCTTGTTCGAAATCACCGCTTTCCGGCAGCCCGTCAACTGTTCCAGGGTCTCCCGTACGCCGGGATAGACCGTCGTCTCGTCCACGAGATGCTCCGCATAGTACGCCAGAAAACGGTCAACAAGCGCATCACGACCGGCGTTAAGGTGTTCTTTAGCGATGACCTTCTCCATCAACCGGGTAACCCCTTCCCCGATGAGGCCGATGGTCTCCTTGACCGTGAGCGGTTGAACACCGTACGGCGCTATGGCATGATTGACGGCATTGGCGATATCGCGGCTCGAGTCAACAAGAGTTCCGTCGAGATCGAAGATGATGAGCTCAATCGGCATCCTTATACTGTAATAAAAAGGAGCGGCAAAGCTCAATCGCCACGGTCTCCCGCCGCGCTCTCCCGATAAAGGCGCAAGGGGCTTGAGTAAATGACTCTGGAAATGTAATATAGGGGAACTATGCTCCACAAGGACTATGGAACCTTCGGGCTCGTCTCGGTCTCACGGAAGAAAGCCCAGAAGATCGCCAGGATCGTCATCGCAGCGCTCGTCTCTGTTGCCGCAGCGTTTCTTCTCTTCCTCTATGCACAGTAACGCAGGCGCGCACGCTCGCTCGCGATATCGCCTTCTCCCCGATCCGCACGCTCCCGGAGCGCCCTCCGGCGAGAGCCCGCGCGCTGCCGCCACGGCGGAGCGAGGGCATACCGTTCGACAACCGTCATGGCGGAACTCATCATCATAGGCGGCGGACTCGCCGGAAGTGAAGCAGCGTGGCAGGCCGCAAGACAGGGTGCGGAGGTCGTGCTCTTCGAGATGCGCCCCCTTCACATGACCGAGGCGCACCGGACACCGCTCCTCGGCGAATTGGTCTGCTCGAATTCGCTCCGCTCGCAGGAGCTCGCCACCGGTCCCGGGCTGCTGAAAAAAGAGCTCGAAATCGCCGGCTCCCTGGTCATGAACGCTGCACGGGCGGCTGCGGTCTCCGCCGGCTCGGCGCTCGCCGTCGACAGGACGCTCTTCGCCGAATTCATTACGAAGTCCCTGGAGCGGCATCCGCGCATCACCGTCGTCAGAGAGGAAGTGAAGGAGATACCCGGCTCCCTCGCGGTCCTCGCCACCGGGCCGCTCACCTCGGGAGCGATGGCCGAGGCGTTGCGGTCGCTCGTGGGCGGAGAGTATCTCTACTTCTACGACGCCGTGGCCCCCATCATCGACGCCGGGAGCATCGATTACGGAAAGGCCTACCGGGCCTCGCGCTACGGCAAGGGGGGCGATGATTACGTCAATTGCCCGATGACCAGGGAGGAGTACGAGCGCTTCTACGATGCCCTGCGTGAAGCCGACACCGTACACTGCCGCGCCTTCGAGGACATCAAGGTCTTCGAGGGCTGCATGCCGGTCGAGGTGATGGCCGAACGGGGAAGGGACACCCTCAGGTTCGGTCCGCTCAAGCCGGTAGGGCTTCCCGACCCGCAGACCGGGAAGATCCCCTATGCCGTGGTGCAGCTGAGGCCCGAGAATAGAGAGAAGACGGCGTACAACATGGTGGGGTTCCAGACACGGTTGAAGTGGCCCGAGCAGAAGAAGGTCTTCAGGCTGATCCCGGGCATGGAGCAGGCGGAATTCCTGAGGTTCGGGAGCATGCACCGCAACACGTTCATCAACGCTCCCCTGCATCTCGACAACGACCTTACCTTCAAAGGCAGAGACACGCTCTACGGGGCAGGACAGATCACCGGGGTAGAAGGCTATATCGAATCGACCGCCATGGGCCTTCTTGCAGGCGTGCATGCGGCGCGGAGGCTCCGGGGCAAGCCGGCGCTGCTGCCGCCGCGGGCCTCGGCACACGGGAGTCTCGTTGCCCACCTCACCGGGTCCGATCCCCGTCTCTTCCAGCCGAGCAATATCAATTTCGGGCTCCTCCCTGCCGGCGACGGGACGATCCTCGGAATACGCGATAAAAAAATGCGGCGCGCCGCGATGGCCGACGTTGCATTACGGGAGTGGTCCGCGTATAGTTATACCATGGGACTCAATGGAGAGCCCCGGGCTCCCGATAAGTAATAGACTGCAGCCGGCCGGCACGGCGGCAGCAGGAGACGAGACCGCGTAATGGAAAAGAAGAGACGAAAAGACAGGATGCCCGCCCGGACCCGGGGCGGGGTTTCCGAGAGGGTGATGGAGCAATACGTTAAAAAGTTCCTTACCCATCTCGATGTCGAACGGGGCGTGTCGCCGCATACGCTCCGGGCGTATAAGCGGGATCTGCGCGACTTTGCCGCGTACTGCCCGGCAGACCCCGAGCGCATCGATATGATCGATATCCGGGGTTTTGTTGCGGAACAGATCATGAGGGGCAAGGGAAAATCGACGGTGGCGCGCAAGCTGGCGACGCTGCGGTCGTTCTTCACCTATCTCTATCAGGAAGGCTATGTCGCGGTCAATCATGCCAGGCTGGTGCCGACGCCCAGAGCGCCGAAGCGCCTCCCCAACTTCCTCTCCGTTGACGACGCCTTCGAGCTCGTCCAGACGCCCGAGGGAATGGGGCTCATCCCGGTCAGGGACCGGGCGATTCTCGAGCTGCTCTATTCGAGCGGTCTCCGGATAAGCGAAGCAGCGGGTCTCGCCATCGACGATGTGAATTTACGGGAGGGTCTCGTAAAAGCCCGGGGAAAGGGTAAAAAAGAGCGGATCGTGCCGATCGGCGAAAAAGCGCGCGATGCCTTGAAGTCGTACCTGATCGAGCGTATGCTCTTCAGAAAGAAGAGGGCACTTCCCGCCGACGACAACGCCTTCTTCCTGAACCGGAACGGCGAGCGGCTGACCGACCGCCAGATGCGGCGCATCGTCGTCAAGTATGCCCGGCTCATCGGCATCAACGGCCAGATCGGCCCGCATACCCTTCGCCACACCTTTGCGACCCATCTGCTGGTGGGCGGCGCTGACCTGAGGTCCATCCAGGAGCTCCTCGGCCACTCGTCGCTCTCGACCACGCAAAAATATACGCATCTCGATATCGGGCACCTGATCGATGTCTACGACAAGGCGCACCCCCTCGCCGACAGAGAGGGGCCTAAGGCTCCGCCGCCGAAGACAAAAAATCCGTAGGGACTTGGATTTTGGGTCTGCTGTTGGTTTAGAATTGAGAGAGCAGCGTTTCGCACTGGAGGAATTAACGATATGTTTCACGGCACGACCATTCTCTGCGTCAGGCGCAACGGCAGCGTTGCGATTGCGAGCGATGGGCAGGTCACGATGGGGAGCACGGTAGTGAAGCACAATGCCAAGAAGATCAGGACGATGTATAATGACAAAGTCCTTGCAGGCTTTGCCGGGGCGACGGCGGACGCCTTTACGCTCTTCGAGAAGTTCGAGTCGAAACTCGAGGCGTACCGCGGGAACCTCACCCGCGCGGCGGTCGAGCTCGCCAAGGAGTGGCGTACCGACCGCATATTGCGGAGACTCGAGGCGCTGCTGCTCGTCGCCGATGCGGAGCACACGTTCATCCTCTCGGGAACGGGCGATGTCATCGAGCCCGAAGGCGGGGTCGCCGCCATAGGCTCCGGCGGGCCCTATGCGCAGGCATCGGCCCGGGCGCTCTACGAGAACACCGGCCTTCCCGCCGTAGAGATCGTCAAGAAGGCTATGGAGATAGCTTCCGATATCTGCATTTACACGAACAAGACCGTAACGATAGAGGAGTTACATGGATAAGTTCACCCCGAAAAAGATCGTCGCCGAGCTCGACCGGTTCATTATCGGGCAGGACAGGGCCAAGCGGGCCGTCGCCGTTGCCCTGAGAAACCGGTGGCGGCGGCAGCAGCTGCCCGAAGACCTGAGGGACGAAGTCCTGCCGAAGAATATCATCATGATCGGACCGACGGGCGTCGGCAAGACCGAGATCGCCCGCAGGCTCGCCCGGCTCGCGAACGCCCCCTTCCTCAAGATCGAGGCATCGAAGTTCACCGAAGTCGGCTATGTGGGCCGCGATGTAGAGTCCATGATCAGGGACCTCATGGAGATCAGCCTGAACATGGTGAAGACGGAGCATATGGAGAAAGTACAGGAGAGGGCGAAAGTGCTTGCCGAAGACCGGGTGCTCGACCTCCTGCTCCCTGCGCCGAAATTCGCCCGGGTCACGACCCCCGACGACCAGGAGCGCGAGGCCTACAGCGATACGCGCGAGCGGCTGCGCGCACAGCTGCGGGAAGGAAAGCTCGACTCCCGGCATGTCGAGGTCGAAGTGAAAGAAAAGATGATGCCCTTCGGCGTCGTCTCGAACGTCGGCATGGAAGAGCTCGAGATCAATCTCAAGGAGATGCTCGGCAATTTCCTGCCCGAGAAGGCGAAAAGAAAAAAGGTCAAGGTCTCCGAAGCGCTGGCCATGCTCACCCAGGAAGAGGCGGGCAAGCTCATCGACATGGAGAGGGTGACCAGGGAGGCGCGCGAGCGGGTCGAGCAGGCGGGGATCGTCTTCATCGACGAGATCGACAAGATCGCGAGCAAGGGGAGCGCCCACGGTCCCGACGTCTCCCGCGAGGGAGTGCAGCGGGACCTGCTGCCTGTTGTCGAGGGCTCGACCGTCAATACCAAGCACGGCCCGGTCCGGACGGACCATGTCCTCTTCATTGCTGCCGGCGCGTTCCATATCGCCAAGCCCTCCGATCTCATACCGGAGCTCCAGGGAAGGTTCCCCATACGGGTCGAGCTCGAATCGCTCGGCAAGGATGATTTCGTAAGGATCCTCACCGAGCCCTACAACGCGCTCATCAAGCAGTACGTTGCCCTGCTCGAGACCGAAGGCCTCACCCTCGCCTTCAGCGAGGATGCGATCGACGAGATCGCGACGATCGCGGTAACGGTCAACGAGAAGACGGAAAATATCGGGGCACGGAGGCTCCACACCGTGCTCGAGCGGCTCCTCGAGGAGATTTCGTTCAATGCGCCCGATATGGGCAGGCAGACGCTGGCCATAGACCGGCCATACGTGAGACAGCGGCTGTCGGATGTCGTCAAGAATGAGGATCTCAGCAGGTATATCTTATAAACCGGAAGACCGGGACACGGGGACGCGGGGACGCGGGGAGTGTACTGCTTTCTGCCTCTTCTCATCCCCGTCTCTCCGTCTCTCCGTATCCTCCCTACTTCTTGCCCTGACCCTCGCCTCGTGCTCTTCCGTCCGCCATGTCGCTCCGCCGGAAAGTGCTACGTTCACCCCTGTTGAGCAGGCCGAGAGCCAGGAACGCCCTTCGGGCTTTCAGGAGCTCAAAGGGACGCGGCGGGAGTGTGTCGCCTCGTGGTACGGCCCCGAGTTCCACGGCAGGCCCACCTCGTCGGGGGAGCGCTTCAACATGCATGCGCTGACCTGCGCTCATAAGGAATTCCCCTTCGGGACAAAACTGAAAGTCATCAACACGAAAAATAAAAAAGAGGTGGAGTGCGTCGTCAATGACCGGGGCCCCTTCATCGCCGGACGGGAGCTGGACCTCTCCTATGCCGCAGCCAAAAAGATAGACCTGATCGGAGCGGGAATCCAGACCGTTATTATCGAGCCCCTCGGAAGAGACCTGCGCTATGCGAAATATATCCGCTACGGCGTAATGGATACGACGCTTACCCTCCAGGTCGGCTCCTTCAAGGAGGCGGTGAATGCAAAACGCCTGAAGATGGCCCTGGATATGAAGCATAAAAGCGTCTATATCATGGAGGCCGACATCGGCGGCACAAAATACTTCAGGGTAAGGATCGGCAAGTTCACCAGCAGGGATGACGCCGTCGCTCTCGGCAAGGCTCTTGCCGACGAGGGGTATACTATCCTGGTGACGAAGTTCGAGCAGCAGCTGTAATAAGAGATCATTGCTGAGCAAGGGAGCGGAAATGGAGAAACTGGTCGAAAAGGCGCAGATACTGATCGAATCGCTGCCGTATATACGGAACTTCTACGGAAAGACCTTTGTCATAAAATACGGGGGCGCGGCGCAGGTCGAAGAGGCGCTCAAGGATTCCTTTGCCCAGGATGTGGTCCTCCTGAACTTCATCGGCATCAAGCCGATCATCATCCACGGCGGCGGACCGCGGATCAGCCAGACCATGAAGAAGATGGGCAAGGAGCCGGCCTTTGTCCAGGGGCAGCGGGTAACGGACAAGGAGACCATGGACATCGTCGAGATGGTCCTGGGCGGCCTCATCAACAAGGAGATCGTCGCCCTCATCAATAACCACGGCGGCAAGGCGGTGGGTCTCAGCGGCAAGGACGGGGGCCTCATCAGGGCGAGGAAAAAGCTGCTCAGGAAGACGGCCGGGACCGGCGGGGAAGAGGTGATCGATATAGGGCTGGTCGGCGAAGTAGAAGCCGTTGCTCCCGATATCATCGACGCCGTCGAGCAGGGGGGATTCATCCCCGTCATTTCGCCGATAGGCGTCGGCAGCAAGGGGGAGGCCTATAACATCAATGCGGATTACGTCGCCTCCGCTATCGCCGCAGCGCTGAAGGCGGAGAAGTTCATTCTCCTCACCGATGTTCCCGGCATCAACGACAAGAAGGGCGACATCATCTCGACGGTCCACAAAAAAGAGGTGAAGAAGCTCATCGACAACGGCACGATTACCGGAGGAATGCTCCCGAAAGTGCAGGCCTGCACGCGCGCTATCGATGCCGGGGTGCGGAAGACCCACATCGTCGACGGGCGGGTCCCCCACTGCCTTCTCCTCGAGATATTCACGAAAGAGGGGATAGGAACCGAGATCGTAGGGTAGGCGCACGGCGCGGGAGCCGTCCGCTACTCGAAGACGACCCTGTTCTTGCCCTCCCGCTTCGCCCGGTAGAGCCGATCGTCGGCGGCGACCAGCAGATCGTCGGGCGAGGTGCCGTCCTGGGGAAAGGTCGCGACACCGAAGCTCGCCGTCAGAGAGGCCCTCTTCTTCTTCGGGAGCTCGATCGCCTGCTGCTCGATCCTGCTCCGCAGCCGCTCAGCGGCGTAGGACGCGATACCGCTCGCCGACTCCGGCATGATGACGATGAACTCCTCGCCTCCGTACCGCCCTGCGATATCGGCCCTCCTGACATTGTCCGTGATCATCTGCGCGATGGCCCTGAGCACGGCATCGCCGGCCGGGTGTCCGTACGTATCGTTCAATCGCTTGAAATCGTCGAGATCGAGTATCACCACCGAGAAGCTCTTGTCGAGCCGTTTGCTCCGCTCGATCTCCTTGACCAGGAACTCGTGGATGAAGCGCCGGTTGTAAAGCCCGGTCAGGGGGTCCGTGGTCGAGAGCCTGATGTCTTCGGTGATGTCCCTGATAATGAGCTGTATCCTCCCGCGCTCCGCCTTCCCGTCGGTCTTTATGAAGAACCCCGAAAGCTCGTAGATCTGGCTGTCCTTCCTGAAGCGCACATCCTCCACGGTGCCCGACCTGCGGAGCCCTGAGCAGATCTTCTCCCAGGTCTTCACCGGTATGAGGCGGGTGACCGGCCTGTCGATGAGCTTTCTGCCGAACCTCGCCAGCACCATCTCGTTCACCCATGCCACCAGGTGCTCCTTGCGCGCGTCGCTCACCTCGATCATCATCTCGGGGAGGAGGTTCAGCACGTCCTTTGCATGGCGCAGCTTCCGTTCGAGGAATTCGCTGTAGTCCCCCTCCAGATTCCGGAGCACGTCCTTGATGGTGATAATCCCGAGGGCACGGCCTTCTTCGTCGTTGACGACCACCCTCCTGATATCACGGTCGTTCATCGCCGCGACGACATCGACGAGGGTCGTCGCCGGGTCGACGGCGATGACCGGCTTCGACATATAGCCGCTCACTTTCCTGGCAAGCGGGACCCTCCTGGCCGCCAGCTTGATGATGTCCTTCTCGGTGATAATGCCGACGGCCCTGCCGCTCTTTACCAGGGGGACGGAGCTGATCTTGTGCTTCACTATGATCTTCAGAACATCGTTGAGCGCTGCATCGGGAGGCGCGCTGATGAGAGGCTGCAGCCGGTCGAGGAGGTGTCGGACCCTGATCGCGGCCCGGTAGAAATCGTTTTCGAGATGCCGGAGCATGTCTTTCTGGGTGATCACGCCGAGAAAGTCGTTCTCCTCGTCGAGGACGATCATTCTCCTGATGTTGTTGTCGATCATCAGGTTCAGGGCGTAGCCGATCGTACGGTCGCTCTTCGTCGTGATGAGATGCTTCCGCGCATGCTGCTCGGCAGTCTCGTCGAGGTCGACGCCGTTGAAGAGGAGCTCGACGATATCGCGCTCGGTGAGAATGCCGAGGGGCTTCCTCCCGGCGAGAACGACCACGACCCCCTTGTCATTCTTGTTCATCAGCTCGATGAGAGTCCTCAGGGAGGCGTTCCGCCTGACGGAGAGATCCTTTTTCTCGACGATGGAGCCAAGCAGCAGGCTGATCATGTATGAGCCCTCTTCGGTGAGGTCGCGGCGCGGCATCGCTGCCCGTCCGTGCGGCCTATTATAGCAGAAAGCCTTTCACGATACCCAAATTCCTGCGGTCGTCCTCCTCGTCTTTCCTGGGTGTTTCGAGGATGAGGGGAATCCCTGCGAAGGCCGGGTGGTTGACGAACGTCCGCAGCCCCTCCCTGCCGATCGCGCCGTCGCCGATGTGCTCGTGCCGGTCGACGCGGGCGTTGAGCCCCCTCTTGGAGTCGTTGAGATGAATGAGCTGCAGTGCGCCGTGCCCCGGATGCCGGGATACCTCTTCGGCAAGGGCCGCAACACCGTCCGCACGCGTGAGGTCATATCCTGCGGCAAAGGCATGGCAGGTATCGATGCAGATACCGCCGATGAGACCGCTGCCGGCGCCGTTCACGATCTCGGCGAGCTCCTCCATCGAGGAGGAGATATCCCCGCGCTCCCCGGCGGTATTCTCCAGGAGCAGCCGGGACCTCCAGCTCCCTCTCCGCGCAACCTCTTTCAACGACGCAATCGCCCGCTTGCGGGCATTATCCGGCTCGTCCTGCGATGCGCTGCCGGTATGGAGGACCACGTACTCGGCGCCGAGCGCATCGGCGAGGTCCATCTCCTGCGCCAGGAGCGCCATCGACTTGTCGAGGACATCGCTGCTCACTGCAGCGAGATTGATCAGGTAGGAAGTATGGACATAGACGGGACGGATGTCATATGCCTTTCTCAGTTTTCTGAACTGCCGGACAGACTCTTCAGAGAGCGCACCGGCGTGCCACTGCCGCGGATTATGGGAGAATATCTGCATGGTGGTGCAGCCGAGCTCTTTCGCACGCTCCACCGAGAGATGGACGCCGCCTGCTATGGAGGTATGGACGCCGAGGCGCCTGCGGGTAGCCGCCATAAATTCCTCTTTTATACGAGGGTCAGCATTCAAGAATTATGATTGCTCCCTTCATTATAGCAAGCTTAATGCGGCTCATGCGGAGAGATCATCTCTGATTCAGACCTTTACTCTCTCCCCGGATACCCGTTCCTCTCAGGAAAGCCGAGCTCCGTTAAGAAGCTTGACAGCATAGCATATGTCATATATCATATATATGCACGGAGGGGTAGGTCATGAAGAGGACGACCATATTCGCTGAAGATGATTTACTGAGAGAGATCAAGGAAATCTCAAAAGACGAGGACCGGAGTGTGGCTGAGGTAATACGGGAGGCCATGGTCGTTTACGTCGCGCAGAAGCGGCGCAAGGCAAGAAAACTCTCGTTCATCGGTATCGGCGACAGCGGCAGGAGAAGCGTTTCGGAAAGGCACGAGGAGCTCCTCTGGAAAAAGGATTCAGAATAGATTCCGTCCTTCTCGATACAGGCGTCGTCTACGCCCTTGCAGACAGAAAAGACTCCTGGCACAAGCAGTCCGCAGCCTTCATAAGCGGGTTCAAGGGCAGGATCATCGTCCCGTCCTCCGTAATCCCCGAGGCATGTCATCTCCTGAATACCTATCTGGGCCGGATGGCTGAAAATGAATTCATCAGCTCCCTTATAAATAAAGCAATCACCATCGAACACTTCACCGCTCGCGATCTTGTGCGGGGTCTTGAAATCATGATGCAGTACAACGATCTCAATCTCGGCTTCACGGACGCCTCGATCATCGCCATATCGGAAAGGCTGAAAATACGAAAGATCCTGACTACGGACAGAAGGCATTTCTCGGCAGTGAGGCCGGAGCACTGGGATTCTTTCATCTTATTGCCGTAAAGAGCGGCTCTCGAGTAACCACGCCCTGCTTTCCTTGACACCCCAATATCTTTAGTGGTAACTTGTAGTTTATGCCGATCGAGTATAAAGATACCCTTAATCTACCACAGACCGACTTCCCGATGCGGGCGAACCTCAGCCAGAGAGAGCCCGAGATACTCGGGTTCTGGGCGGAGAAGCGCGTCTACCAGAAGCTCCAGGAGAAGAACAGGAATAACAAGAGCTATATACTGCATGACGGGCCGCCCTATGCCAACGGGAACATCCATATCGGCCATGCCCTGAACAAGATACTGAAAGACATCATCGTCAAATACAAGTCCATGCAGGGCTTGTATGCCCCCTATGTCCCGGGCTGGGACTGCCACGGCCTCCCGATCGAGCTGCAGGTCGACAAGATGCTCGGCGAGGAGAAGAAACGCGGCCCGGTCCTCGAGGGTGATAAGGTCGATGTGCTCCGCAAGCGGCAGCTCTGCAGGGAGTACGCCGACAAGTATGTGCACATCCAGCGGGAAGAGTTCAAACGCCTCGGCGTCTTCGGCGACTGGGACCGGCCTTATCTCACCATGTCGTACGGCTACGAGGCTTCGATCGTACGGGAATTTTTCCGCTTTGTGAAGAACGGTTCGGTCTATAAGGGGAAGAAGCCGGTCCATTGGTGTCCCTCCTGTGTCACGGCACTTGCCGAGGCCGAGGTGGAGTACGCGGAGAAAGAGTCGCCGTCGATCTTCGTCCGCTTCCGGGTCCTCGACGAGGATGCGGCGTCGTTCCTTCCCCAGCTGAAGGGAAGGGATACCTACATCGTCATCTGGACGACCACGCCCTGGACGCTCCCGGCGAACCTCGCCCTTGCGGTGCATCCCGACCTCGTCTATGTCGCGGTAGAGGACGGCAACGAGGCGCACCTCGTCGCCGAGGACAACCTTGCGCAGTTGAAAGAGCGGCAGGTGGTCAAGGGCGAGGTGACCGTCAGAGTGACGGGAAGCGCGCTGGAAGGCATGCGGGCGCGCCATCCCTTTGTCGACAGGGAGTCGAAGGTCATCCTCGGCGACTTCGTTACGGTCGGCGAAGGCAGCGGCATCGTACATATCGCTCCGGGCCATGGTGAAGACGACTATAACGCGGGGCTGCGGTACGGCCTCGACATCTACGCGCCGGTGGACGACAGGGGCAGGTTCACCAAAGCGGTCCCGCAGTTCGAGGGCCAGTTCGTCTTCAAGGCCAATGACGCCATCATCGAGACCCTGAAGGAGCGGCACGCCCTCCTCGGCGTCCAGACGATACGCCACTCCTATCCGCACTGCTGGCGCTGCAAGAAGCCGGTCATCTTCAGGGCCACGGCGCAGTGGTTCATCTCCATGGAGCACGGCGATTTGAGGGGCAGGAGCCTCAAGGAAATAGAGCGTGTCTCATGGATACCCGCCTGGGGAAGGGAGCGGATCTACGGCATGGTCTCGAACAGGCCCGACTGGTGCGTTTCGCGGCAGCGGGCGTGGGGCGTCCCGATCACGCTCATCACCTGCGACGACTGCGGCGCTTTTGTGAATGACGAAAAGCTCTTCGATGCCATCGTAGCGCTGACCGAGCAGCAGGGCGCCGACGCCTGGTTCAGGCTGGACCCCGCGGAACTGCTGGGCAAGGATTATACCTGTCCCGGATGCAGCGGCAGGTCCTTTAAAAAGGAGATGGACATCCTCGATGTCTGGTTCGACTCCGGGGTGAGCCATGCTGCGGTGCTGGAGCGGGATGACCGCCTCTCGTGGCCGGCCGACCTCTATCTCGAGGGGAGCGATCAGCACCGGGGCTGGTTCCAGAGCTCGCTGCTCGCCAGTGTCGGCACCCGGGGGAGGGCGCCCTACAACACCGTCCTGACCCACGGCTTCACCGTCGACGGACAGGGAAAGAAGATGTCCAAGTCGCTCGGGAATGTCATCGCGCCCCAGGAGATCATCAAGGCAAACGGCGCCGAGATCGTCCGCCTCTGGGTCTCTGCAGAGGATTACCGCGACGACGTGCGCCTCTCGAAGGAGATCATCACCCGGCTGACCGAAGCGTACCGGAAGATCAGGAACACCGCCCGGTACCTCCTCGGCAACATCTACGACTATGACGGGAAGGACTACAGCGGGAGTCTCCTCGAGATCGACCGCTGGGCGATGAGCAGGCTGCAGGGCCTGACCAGGAGGGTATCGGCCGCCTATGAAGAGTTCGACTTCCACGAGGCGTTCCACTCTCTCTACAACTTCTGCGTTGTGGACATGAGCTCCTTCTATCTCGACATCCTCAAAGACCGGCTCTACACCTTCAGAAAGGATTCCGCCGAGCGCCGGGCCGCGCAGTGGGTCCTCTACCGGATGGTGACCGATATGACGAAGCTCATGGCGCCCATACTCTCCTTTACCGCGGAAGAGATCTGGGGATACCTTCCGAGCAGAGACGCGGAGAGCGTCTTCCTGTCGCCGTTTCCGTCCGCCGAGAAGCAGTTCCTCGACGAACGGCTCGAGGAGCGCTGGGAAAAGCTCATCGCCATGCGGGATGAGGCGAACAAGGCCCTCGAGATAAAGAGGAAAGAGAAGGTCATCGGCAACTCCCTCGAGGCAAAGCTGGTCCTTTATCTTTCCGATGAGGACCTGCGGTTCTTGGAGGGATACCGTGACTTCCTTCCCGCCCTCTTCATCGTTTCCGAGGCGGAGCTGAAGCCCGCTGCGGAAAGGACCCCTGATGCCTACCAGAGCACAGAAATGACGGGTCTCGCCATCACGGTTGCACGCGCTGCGGGTGAGAAGTGCGAGCGGTGCTGGAACTGGAGCACCAAGGTGGGCGCCTTCAAGGACCACCCGGAGATCTGCGACCGGTGCCACCGCGCCCTCTCATGAAGCGCCGCGGCCTCCTGCCCTTCCTCGCCGTCGCCCTTGCGGTGGCGGCTCTCGACCAGATAACCAAGCAGCTCATCGTGACGCATCTCGGCCCCTTCGAGGTGATAGAGGTGACTTCCTTCTTCACTATCGTCTACGTCGAGAATACCGGCTCTGCCTTCGGCATGTTCAGGAGCCTGGGCAACGCCTTTTTCATCGCCGCGGCGGTCCTCGCCATCCTCTTCATCGGGTGGCTCATGGTCAAGGACAGCGACCACCGGCTGATCCTCTCCCTGGTGCTCGGCGGAGCTGCCGGGAACCTCATCGACAGGATACGGTACGGCCATGTCGTCGACTTCCTCGACTTCCATATCGGCGGCGTCCACTGGCCTGCATTCAATGTAGCCGACTCAGCGCTCACCATCGGCGTTACCCTCCTCATCATCACGATGCTCTTCCCGCCCTCCCGGAAACGCTAGGGTGTGTACGACTTAGTAAAGGTTCTCCTGCCCCTGCCGATAATAGAGGTGATCTGAAAGGTGCAGTTCGGGGGAATCGGACGGTGGGCGACCGCTTTACAAAAAGCTCCGAAGCAGGTAAAATGCATGCGATGCATGATCAGAAGGCAGAGGCTCTTTTCACCAAAGGGCTGAACGAGCTGCACCAGGGGCACACCCTTGCCGCCCTCGCCTCCTTTGAACGGGCGCTCCAGATCGAAGACAATCCCGACTACTACTCCTACCTCGCCTATTGTGTCGCGAAGGAGCGGGGCCAGATACGGAAGGCGATCTCCCTCTGCGAAGAGGCGATACAGAAGAGCCCGCACAACCCGGTCCACTATCTCAATCTCGGACGGGTCTACCTCCATGCCCAGAACAAGGAGTACGCGGTCGTCATCTTCCGCGAGGGACTGAAGTACGAGAAGAGCCAGGAGATCATCGACGAGCTGAACCGGCTGCACACGAGAAAACCGCCGGTCCTCCCCTTCCTGCCCCGCGACAATCCGTTCAACAAGTACCTCGGTATCGTCCTCAGGATTCTCCGTATCCGGTAGCCGCCTGCCGCCGGGTAATTTTTCCTTGATTTGCCCCGAATCATGTGCTATAAAGACTATAACGTCACCTGGACAGGGGATAGGGGGACTCCGTCATACTGTACCGGTCTTATGCCACCATGCAGCCGCCGGCGCTGACCATAGGAGAAGCTGAAAAACTCTTTGTTAAGGGGCAGAGCGCCTTGCAGAGGGGGCGCACCCTTCCTGCCCTCGCCTGTTTCGAAAAGGCTCTGGAACTTACCGATACCCCTCTTTATCGCTCCTACCTCGCCTACTGCATAGCAAAGGAGCGGGGACAGCTTAAAAAAGCGGTTTCCCTCTGTGAGGAAGCGATAGAGAGCGAGCCGCGAAATCCGGTGCATTACCTCAATCTCGGCCGTATCTACCTCCATGCGAAGAAGAAGGAAGAAGCGGTCTCCATTTTCAGAGAGGGGCTCAAGCACGAGATGCACGAAGAGATTATCGATGAGCTGCAGCGGCTCGTCTCGAGAAAGCCGCCGGTCTTCCCCTTCCTCAAACGAGAGAACCCCATCAACAAGTACATCGGCCTCGTCCTCAGCACGCTCCGCCTGAGATAGCTATCAGCTATCAGCTATCAGCCATCAGCATTCAGCTCTCAGCTCTCAGCTTGTCTCCCACTTCCCACTTCTTACTTCCCACTTATCCCCCCTCGATTGACTGCGTTCCGCTGCCGTGATATGCTTGAGTCATGCCTGAAAAGACAATAGAATCAATTAATATCAAACGAATCGAGATCCTCGATCAGGCGGGTGAGACGGACGAGGCGCTCATGCCCTCCCTCGCCGAAGCCGATATCAGGTGCCTCTATGAACTGCTCGTCCTTTCGCGCGCCTTTGACCAGCGCGCCCTGAGCCTCCAGCGGGAAGGGCGGCTGGGCACCTATGCCTCCATCCTGGGGCAGGAGGCCTCGCAGGTCGGCAGCGCTTATGCGCTGGAACAGCAGGACTGGGTATTCCCCTCTTTCAGAGAGACGGGAGTGCATATAGCGCGGGGCTATCCTGCCGAGCTCCTCTTCGCCTACTGGGCAGGCGATGAGCGGGGCATGCAGGCGCCCGAGGGCCTCAACATCTTCCCCATATCCATTGCCGTGGGCACGCACATACCGCATGCCGTGGGTGCTGCGATGGCGATAAAGTACCGCGGCGAGAAGACCGCGGTGGCAGCCTACTTCGGCGACGGCGCCACCTCGAAGGGGGACTTTCACGAGGGATTCAACATGGCCGGCGTGTACCGGCTCCCGGTCGTCTTCATCTGCCAGAACAACCAATGGGCGATCTCGATCCCCCGCGAGCGCCAGAGCGCTGCCAGGACGCTCGCACAAAAGGCGTTTGCCTATGGGTTCGAAGGCATCCAGGTCGACGGCAACGACATCTTCGCCGTCTATAAGGTGACCCGTGACGCCCTCCGGAAGGCGCGCGACGGAGGCGGCCCCACCTTCATCGAATGCCACACCTATCGTATGGCCCACCATACCACGGCCGATGATTCGACACGCTACCGCCACGACCGGGAGGTCGAGCTATGGAAGCCGAGAGACCCCCTTGCGCGGCTCCAGTCGTTCATGGAGAAGAAAGGCCTCTGGACCGAACAGTACCGGGCGGAAGCAGAGGCCCGCGCAAGGACGATCATTGATGACGCCGTAAAGAAGGCCGAGGCGATGCCGAGGCCCGATCCCGGCGATATGTTCACCTATACATACGCAGCCCCCTCCAGCCGCCAGAGGCGGCAGCAGGGAGCGCTCTGATATGCCGGCGCTGAACATGGTCCAGGCGATCAACCTCGCGCTCAGAGAGGAGATGCGGCGCGACAGGTCGGTTGTCGTCCTGGGAGAAGATGTCGGCAAAGACGGCGGCGTCTTCCGCATCACTGACGGCCTGCTCCCGGAGTTCGGCGAAGAGCGGGTGATCGATACCCCGCTTTCGGAATCGGGGATCGTGGGCGCTGCCATCGGCATGGCGGTCAACGGCATGCGTCCCGTGGCGGAGATACAATTCATGGGGTTCATCTACCCTGCCATCGACCAGATATTCTCTCACGCGGCGCGGATCAGGTCCCGCTCGAGGGGGAGGTTCTCCTGCCCCCTCGTGGTGCGGACGCCCTACGGCATCGGCATACGGTCCCCGGAGCTCCACTCCGAGAGCTCGGAGGCGCTCTTCTGTCACATGCCCGGTATAAAGGTGGTGGTGCCTTCGACGCCGTACAACGCGAAGGGGCTGCTGGCAGCGGCTGTCCGCGATCCCGATCCGGTGATCTTTCTCGAATCGACGAGGCTCTACCGGCTCATCCGCGAGGAGGTCCCCGAGGGAGCGTATACGCTCCCCCTCGGCAAAGCCAGGATCGTGCGGGAAGGGAAGGAAGTAACGGTCATCTCCTGGGGCAGCATGCTTCACAAGACGCTCCAGGCAGTCGATGGCCTCGATGCCGAGGTCATCGACCTGATGACCCTGAACCCTTTCGATGAGGAAACGATCACGGGATCGGTCAAGAAAACCGGCCGCGTGGTGATCGTCCATGAGGCGCCCAAGACCGGCGGCTTCGGCGCCGAGCTCTCGGCAACCATAGCCGAGGATGCGATGCTCTTCCTGAAGGGGCCGGTCCTGCGCGTCACCGGGCCGGATGCGGTGATCCCGCTGCCCAAGCTCGAAGAGCGGTATGCGCCCTCCCCCGAACGGATACGCAAAGCGCTCGAAGAAATAATGCGCTACTGAGACAAAAATTCCGGACCCCGGCATCCGGGCTCCAAGCGCCTTGGAAATGGTGATGTGGAGTTTAGAACGAAACGAAGAGGAGCGACAGTATGCCATTCACGTTTGTCCTGCCCGATCTCGGAGAGGGCATCACCGAAGGAGAGGTCCGGAAGTGGCTCGTCAAGGAGGGCGATGCGGTCGAGGAGCACCAGAATATCCTCGAGGTCGAGACCGACAAGGCGATCGTAGAGGTCCCTTCTCCCCGGCGGGGCAGGATACTGAGCCTCTCGAAGCGCGAGGGCGAGGTCGCGAAGGTCGGAGAGGCCCTGGTCCTCATTGCCGGGGAAGGGGAAGAGCCCGAGAAGAAGCCCGAACGACCCGAGCGAGAGGAACGGACGAAGTCCGTCTCTGTCGTCGGCGTTCTCCCCGAAGCCGAGCCCGAACGAGAGATACGGGCCGCACCGGCTGTCCGCGCCCTGGCGAAGGAGCTCGGGGTGGAGCTCGAGGGCGTCAGGGGATCGGGGCCGGACGGCAGCATTAAGGAAGCGGACGTGAGGACCGCCGCCCGGAGAGCGAAAAAGGCGGAGGACCTCTACGGCCCCTCCGAGCGGGTCCCGCTGCGGGGCATGCGCAGGACGATCGCCAAGAACCTCGTCACCTCCCAGAGAATGACCGCCTTTGTGACGGGCATGGACGAAGCGGACATCACCGAGCTCTGGACCCTTCGCGAGCGGGAAAAGAGACCGCTCCAGAAGAAAGGGATACACCTCACCTTCATGCCCTTTTTCATCAAGGCGGTGCAGCACGCGCTGGTTGAGCATCCTTATCTGAACGCCTCGGTGGACGAGGAGCGTGAAGAGATCGTCATGAAAAAGTACTGGAACATCGCGGTCGCTGTCGATACGCCCGACGGCCTGATGGTGCCGGTGATCCGGAATGCGGAGAAGAAGACGATCCTGGAGCTCGCCGCCGAGATCCAGAGCCTCAGCAGCAAGGCGCGGGAGCGGAAGATCGCGCTCGAAGAGATGAAGGGGAGCACCTTCACCATCACCAATTACGGACACTTCGGCGGCACCTTCGCGACGCCTATCATCAACTATCCCGATGTGGCGATCCTCGGCGCCGGCAGGATCAGCGAAAAGCCCTGGGTAAAGGACGGACAGATCGTGATACGGAGGATACTCCCCCTCTCGCTCACCTTCGACCACCGGGTCACCGACGGGGTCGACGCTGCGCAGTTTCTCACCACGGTGATCGGCTATCTCGAAGACCCTGCGCTGCTGTTCATAGAGAGTTCATAGGGAGAGCTCAGAGGAGCGCGCATGCATTCTCTCGATCCCCTTTTTGAGCCCCGGTCCATAGCCCTGATCGGCGCCGCCCATACCGAAGAGAAGCTGGGCGGCATCATCCTGAAAAACCTCCTCAGGTTCAGGGGAACGGTCTTTCCGGTGAACCCCCGGTATGGTGAAATGATGGGGATGAAGACCGTTCGTTCCGTTGCGGAGCTCCCCGATGCGCCGCTCGATGCGGCGATCATCATCAGGCCCGCAGAGGAGGTGCCGGGAATCCTGAAGGAACTGGCGGGCAGAGCGAAGAGCGCGATCATCGTCAGCTCGGGCTTTGCAGAGGTCGGCGAGACCGCGCTGCAGGACAAGGTGCAGCGCATCGGCAGAGAGGCGGGAATACGCCTGCTCGGGCCGAACTGCATGGGCATCTTCAATCCCCGCCACCGCCTCGACACCTTCTTCATCTCCTACGAGAAGCTCAAGAGGCCGAAAAGAGGAAACGTGGCGGTGCTTTCGCAGAGCGGCGCTATCATGAGCTGCCTCTTCGACTCAGTACGGGCGGCCAACACCGGCATATCGAAGGCGATAGGCTTCGGCAATGCCGTCGACATCGATATCCCCGAGCTCTACGAGTACCTTTCGCATGATGCGGCAACGGAGATCGTCGTCTCCTACATCGAATCCCTGGGCGACGGGCGGGGGTTCCTCGATGCCGCGCAGAGGCTCTCGAAGCGAAAGCCTCTCGTTATTCTCAAGTCCGGCAAAGGCGCGAGCGGCCAGGCCGCCGCCTATTCCCATACCGGACGGCTCGCGGGACGCTATGAGGTCTTCACCTCCCTCCTTCAGCAGTTCGGCATAAAGGAGGCGTACGACTTCGACGAGCTCATCGATGCCGCAAAAGCCCTGTCGTACCAGCGCCCCGCGAGAGGAAACCGCGTCTGCATCGTGACGAACGGCGGCGGCTCGGGCGTGCTCGCTGCCGACGAGTGCATGCGGCAGGGGCTCGAGGTGGCGAGGGTCTCGGAGAGTACCCTGAAGCGGCTGCGAGAGCGCTTCCCGCCCTTTTACGGGATGAATAACCCCATCGACCTCTCCGCCCAGGTAAAAGACGAGGACTATACGACCGCGCTCGGCGAAGTGCAGGGGGAATACGACGGGTTCATCATCATAGCCCTCACCGGCGTCGCGGGAATCACCCCGCGCCTGGCGGAAAGAATCAAAGAGTTCAAGGCAGGAACGGACAAGCCGCTCGTCGCCTACACGGCGAACGAGACATCGAGGGCGTTGAACCGGTCCCTCGAACGCTCCGGGATACCGGTCTACCCGTCGCCGGAGCGGGCGGTGCGGGGGTTGAAGGCCCTGCTGGGAGCATAGATACTGCAGTACGAATATAACCCTCGTCGCAAAAGCGGAACAGTGAGGTGATCCGTATGGCCGAATTAGGAAGAATAGAGAGACCTGCCGTCGAAGCGTATACCGGCAAGAGAAAGCTGTACTGCGTCCCCAACGTCCTTCCCTTCAAGGACGCGCCCGACGAGTATAAAGGCCTCGTCGAAAAGTACTGGAATGAAGTCGCCGAACACATCGATAGGCTCGAAGCTGCGGGCAAGGTGAACAAGATATTCTTCGAAGGGATCATTGCGGAGGGCGAGGAAGCCTTCGAGGCCCTCGCTTCCATCAACGAGCAGGCGCTGACCATCGTTAAAAAGAAGGTCGGGGAAGGCGCCGCACTCCTGCCTCTCGAGAGAGAAGAGATATTCGCCCCCTTCATCGATTGGGCGAACTGCCTCAACATCGTGCGGACGCAGGAGGTCTTCGACAAGCTCTTCGCGTTCTACAAGGAGGCGGCGGAGAGGCGGATACAGGCTATCCAGCAGGTGATAGAAGACAACATCGCCGGCAGCGAAGCGGGCCTGCTCATCATCCGCGATGACGACCGCATGAAGCTCCAGTTCAACAAGGAATTGGAAGTGTTCCTCGTTACGCCGCCGGCATATGACGACATCATCACGTGGGTCAGGGAGAGGATGCAGGAGGGACAGGCGTAACCGGTCATCGTGCGCTGTCCCCCGTCGCAACCACATCGAAGGCATTCATCTTCGAAAGGGTCCGCTTGCCCGACAGCCTCAGCATGACGACAAGCGCCGCGTAGGCAAGCGACCCTACGAGCGCCACCCTGACCAGTCCTGTCCAGGTATCGAAGAGCACGCCCCCTCCTCTCGCCCCCCTTGCCAATCACCGCATAGCATAATTGTAGGATACGCCGACCCGATATGCAACGCTCCCCGGGAAGACCGTTACCGCACGCGCTCAAGGAGCGTCGAGGAACGCCCCTCGCCCGGCGCCTTGACATAATGACTACAAGTTAAGTAGAATGTAGCCTCAAAACAAATAAGGAGCGGCTGCGATGGAATCGGTGGGGATACGAGAACTGAAGGCGAAACTGAGCGGGTATATCGAGAGAGCGCGCAATGGCGAACGGATCGTTGTCACCGATCACGGCGAGGAGGTGGCGATGATCGTTCCGCTCTCGAAAGAGCGGAGGGCGATCACCGCGCTGGTGGCGGCGGGCAGGATACGGTGGACAGGAGGGAAGCCCGAGGGCGTCGCAGGGATCGCGCTCAAGGGGAAGCCCCTCTCGGAGACCATCCTGGAGGAGCGGCGGTGATCCTCTATCTCGGCACGAGCAGTCTCGTAAAGCTCTATGCGCAGGAGCCCTACTCCGATCTGGTGAGGGAGTGGGTCAGGGAGGCAGAGATCGTCGCGACCTGCCGCGTCGCCTACACTGAAATCATATCCGCTCTCGACATACGGTTCACCAGCAAGGACCTCACGAAGAGCGATTACGACCTCCTCGTCAAGGGGATCTCCCGCGACTGGAGCAGGCTCGCCGTTGTCGATTTCGACGAGCTCGAGGCGGGCCGGCTGGTCAAGAAGTATGGGCTGCGGCGTTTCGACGCGATTCATCTGTCGGCCGCGAAAATCATCAAAAAGGCGCAGGCCGGCCCCTCGCTCTCCTTCTCTTCAGCTGACGAAAGGCTCTGCGGGGCTGCTGCCGCGGAAGGGCTGAGAGTCCTGTATTTCGATTAATCCCTCTCCGTTCAGGACCCTGCTGCGTGCCCGCGGCATACGGGGAGAAGACAGGGAGGGCACGCCGGGCAGCTGCCGAACCGGGGCAGCCCCCGCTACGCAAGAGGGCGCCTCCGCGCAGCGGATGCCTCAAGGAGGAACCATATGTCGGATTTTTATCAAACAGGCGTAGTCGCCACCTTTCATAGGCTCGGCAGGCCCAACCTGGAGAAGATCGAGGCGGAGCTTTCATGGTATGCCTCGGCCCGCCCCCTCGCCCTCGTGCTCCCCTCCCTCTACAGCGAGCTCCAGGGAGAGGCGCTCAAGGGAATCGTGCGGGAGCTCCGGGAGGTCGGCTACGTCAAGGAGATTGTCGTAACGCTCGGCCCCGCCTCCCGCGAGGAGTTCGAGCACGCGAAACGCTTTTTCTCGGTCCTGCCGCAGAAGACCAGCATCGTATGGAACGCAGGCCCGCGCCTCAGCGAGATCTATCAGGCGATAAAGGAGGCCGACCTGCACATCGGCGAGCCGGGCAAGGGGAGGTCTGCCTGGATGGCCTACGGGTACATTCTATCGCGGCAGGAGTTCTATGCCATTGCCCTGCACGACTGCGACATTCTCACCTACAGCCGCGACCTGCTGGCGCGGCTCTCCTATCCCGTGGTCAATCCCAATCTCGGTTACGACTTCTGCAAGGGCTTCTACAGCAGGGTCACCGACCGCCTGCACGGCAGGATGACGAGGCTCCTCGTTACCCCGCTCATACGGTCGATCCAGCGCATTCTCGGCGGCTACCACCCCCTCCTCGCCTTCTTCGACAGCTTCCGCTATCCCCTCGCCGGAGAGTTTTCGATGGATATCGATATGGCGCGGGTCAACAAGATACCCGGGGATTGGGGACTCGAAGTAGGGGTGCTCGCCGAGGTCTACCGGAACACCTCGCTGCGAAGGGTCTGCCAGGTCGACATAGCGGAAAACTACGAGCACAAGCATCAGGCGCTCTCTCCCGACGATGCCTCGAAGGGGCTCCACAAGATGGCGGTGGACATATGCAAATCGATCTTCCGGACCCTGGCCTCGGAGGGGATCGTCTTTTCGAGCGGGTTCTTCAAGACGCTGGTCGCAGCCTATGTGCGGACCGCCCAGGATATGCTCAAGCGGTACGAGGATGATGCTGCGATCAACGGTCTCTTCTTCGACCGGCACGAAGAGAGCCTCGCCATGGAGACCTTCACCAACGGCATCCGGAAAGCGGCGGAGATCATTACCGAGGACCCTCTCGGCGTGCCGCTGATCTCGAGCTGGGACAGGGTGACCTCGGCAATCCCCGATATTCTCCCGCGGATCCGGACGGCAGTCGAAGAAGACAACGCTTAACCTGCAGGAGAAGCAAGAACGACCCATGATCGATTTCGGTGCGCTCAAACGATGGGGTTTCATCCTGGCGGCCCTCGTGATCGTGATCGCCGCCGGCAATGCCGCCGCCCTCTGCGTTACGGGACAGACGAAGATGCGCGAAGGGCCGGGCAATCACTACAAGGCAAGGTGGGATATATACGCGTTCACGCCGGTGGTGCGCGTCGGGACATCGCTGTCAGGGGAGTGGTATGCGGTGCGCGACAGCGACGGCGATGTGGGGTGGGTCCGGAAGCGGCTGCTGACGTCCCGGTACCGCTGCGCGGTTGTCACAGCTGACGAGGTGAATGTGCGCACCGGTCCCGGTACGCGCTATCCCCTCAGCGCTGCGGGAAAGGCGATGAAGTACTATTCCTACCGGGTCGTGCAGCAGAAAAAGCAGTGGGGCAAGCTCTCGGACGAGTGGGGAAACCGGGGATGGGTTCACCGGGATTATCTCTGGATACAATGAGAAGGAGTTCATGACGAGGAGGAAGCGGTTATGAGGATCGCTGCAGCGGTGCTGGCAGTCATGAGTGCGATTGCGGCAGCAGTATGGTACGGCATTCCGGTGGTGATCGAGAGGGAGACGGCGGATCTGCGGCAGCGGCTGGAGCGCATCGAGGCCTTTATCAGAAATGAGGAGGAAGCGCGCAAAGCCGCTGTGCTGCCCCCTGATGCGGACGCGCAGAAAATCCTCAAGGCGGTCAACGCCCTCGCCGCACGGACCTCTTCCCTTGAGCGTTCCGTGACCGCACAGGCGGCCGCTGCCGAGGAGACCCTCCAGAAGCAGCGCGAGGCCAGGGAGACAGCGCTCAAGCAGCAGGCCGAAGCTCTCGAGAGCCTGAAAAAAGAGACCGCGGGTGCCCTGCAGCGGATATCGTTCGAGGCGAAGCTGGCGGCGGTAAGGGGGCATATTGCAAAGGCGCGGACGGACCTGCTGTCGAAGAACGTCACGACGGCCAGGAACGAGATGGAGCTCATCGACGCCGCCCTGGAGCGGATGAAGACCGCTGCCTCAGGAGAAAGGAAAAAGAGCATCGAGGAACTGCAGGCGACGCTCAGAAAGGCGCGGGAGGAAGCCGATGCCAACCTGTCCGCTGCGTTGAGCAGAATCGATCTGCTCTGGCATGAGACGAGCAGGATGCTGATGAGCAGCCTCTAGAGTATTCATGTGTGGTGCACAAAACCGCTGAGGAGGAACGGGGAGAGCAATGAGAAGAGCGGGTGCAAAGGCCGTCCTTGTCGCAGCCATCCTGCTGATGCTGCTGGGCGCCATTGATATGGTGGAGATGCCGGAGAGAGAAAGGGGTGAGGAAGGGGCCTACCGTGAGATAAGCGGCACCGTCGAGCGCGGCGAGACGCTCTTCACCATCTTCATGCGCAGCAAGCTGGATAGGGGGGAGCTTTTCAGGCTGCGCGAGGCCTCTGCCTCGGTTCACCGGCTGCGGGAGCTCTACCCGGGCCAGCCCTACAAGATCGTTGTCGACGACGACAACCAGGTGCATGCCTTTATGTACTGGATCGACGATGACCACCTCTTGGACATCAGGCGGAGCGAGTCCGGCTTCAGCGCCGAAAAAAAAGCGATCGCGTACGAGCGGCGGGTCCTCCAGAGAGGGGCGTCGATCACAAACAATCTCATCTCCTCTCTCGGCGAGACCAGGGAGGATGAGCTCCTCGCGCTCAGGATCTCGGATATCTTCGCCTGGGATATCGACTTCTCGACCGACCTCCAGCCCGGCGATTCCCTCAAGATCGTCGTGGAAGGGCTCTACCGTGAGGGAATATTCAGGAAGTACGGCGACATCCTCGCCGCAGAGATGGCGAATGCGGGCACGGTCTACCGCGCCTACCGGTTTGAACGGAACGGCGCTGCCGACTACTACGATGCCGGGGGAAGACCCCTCAAGAGAGCGTTCTTGAAAGCTCCCCTCAGCTTCCGGCGCATCAGTTCGGGGTTCTCGCGCAGCAGGCTCCACCCCGTACTGAAGATCTACCGGCCCCATCACGGCATCGATTATGCGGCGCCGGCAGGCGCCCCGGTCTCGGCGGTCGGCGACGGCACGATAGCCTTTGCCGGGCGCAAGGGACAGTATGGGAACCTCGTGATCGTGCGGCATCGCAACGGATTCGAGACCTGCTATGGGCATCTGTCCGGGATAGAGAAAGGGATACGGAAGGGCGTCCGGGTCGGGCAAGGGGCGGTGCTCGGCTATGTCGGCGCAACCGGTCTCGCGACAGGCCCCCATCTCCATTACGAAATACGGCGCGGCGGCAGGCCGGTCGATCCGTTGCGGGTGGACATGCCCCGGGGAGAAACCATTCCCCGCCATCGGGCACATGCGTTCAGCCGCTTCAGGGACAGCATGGAGAGGCGATTCGCATCGATTGCCGCCCCGCTGCCGCAGCCGGCGCAGGGACACGGGGGAGGCGACAGCCTCTTCGCGACCCGCAGCTCCCCTTGATGCCTGCCGTCGGGAGCAGGGCAGCACGAAGAAGGAGGGATCAATGGAGACGACAGCGCCGTTCGAGTTCAAGCAGTACGTGAGCATTCTCAAGTCCACCGGGAGGAAAGCCGGTACGCTCAGGGAGTTGAGAGAGGCGATTGCCGCAGTAAGCAGCAAGTCGCTCTTCCATCATACCTGCCAGTATTTCGTGAAAGGCCATGCCCTCGAGTATACCAACGACTTCGCCCACTGGGCGGGCGAGAGCCTCGAAGAGCGGGCGCTGGCCGAGCAGCTCTCGAATATCGACTCCTATGCCTTCACGCATATCGACGACCTCAGGGCTGCGCTGCTCTCGGTGATCGACGACTACCTGCTGCGCTTCCCCGAGCCCCGTGCAGCGATGGCCGGTGATGCGTTCCACTTCAACGAGACCGTCTCGTTCGTCTTTTCCGCAGGGATCAGGGTGCAGAACCTCGCGGAGTTCCTCATCGCCCTGCGCTACCTCGATCCCAGCGCGCTCTATTACCACTTCCACGAGGCGCGGGTCCGCCTCGGCAGCGACGACCTCTCGGCATGGGTCGAGGCCGCTCTCGGCAGGGAAGGGCTCGCGCAGAAGATCCGGGCCATCGACCCCTTCATGCACAGCATCGAGGGCATCAGGGAGCTCCTCGTCGAAGCGGTGGAGGAAGAGGTCCGCAGGGGCATGGAGGTGCTGTGATGCTGCTCGACCGGTACTCCGGAATTGCCCCCAAGGGCGATCTGCTGCTCCTCCGGAAGCTCGGGGAGCGCCTTCAGGGAAAGACCTTTCTGCATGTGAACTCCACCCGGAGCGGCGGCGGCGTGGCCGAGATCCTGCAGCGCATGATCCCCCTCATCCTCGATCTCGGCATTACGGCCCGCTGGGAGGTGATCGAGGGAGACGACCGCTTCTTCGATATCACCAAGAAGATGCATAACGCCCTGCAGGGCAACCCGGAGCGTTTTACCGAGGCTATGTGGTCGCACCATTACGAGGTGAACCGGCATAATGCGGAGCATCTCGACCTCGGGGCCGATGCGGTGCTGATCCACGATCCCCAGCCTGCGCCGCTGATCGAGTTCAGAAAGGGCGGCCGGTGGTTCTGGCGCTGCCACATCGATGTATCGAACCCCCTGAAAGAGGTGCGGGACGCCCTTCAGCGCTACTGCGCGCGCTACGACGCAGCGGTCTTCTCGGTCGCGCGGTTCGCCCAGGCGCTGCCGATCAGCGAGTTCATCATAGCCCCGTCCATCGACCCCCTGAGCGACAAGAACAGGGAGATGGACGACAGCGAGATACGCGCGGTCCTCGAACGGCTCGGGATCCCCGCGGACCGGCCGATGATCCTGCAGGTCTCCCGCTTCGACCGGTTCAAGGACCCGATCGGCGTGATTCAGGCCTACCGCATGGTGAAGAGGTACAACGACTGCATCCTCGTCCTCGCCGGCAGCCCCGCCACGGACGACCCCGAAGGAGCGGCGGTGCTCGACGAAGTCACGGCGTACGCCTCTGACGACCGCGACATCTACGTGCTGCTCCTGCCCCCCTTCAGCGACCTCGATATCAACGCGCTGCAGCGCAGCGCCACCGTGATCTTCCAGAAGTCGCTCAAGGAAGGGTTCGGCCTGACGGTCTCGGAAGCGATGTGGAAGGGGAAGCCGGTCATCGGCGGCGCGGTGGGCGGCATTCCGCTCCAGATCGTCCACGGCGTCACCGGGTTCCTCGTCCACTCCGCAGAAGGGGCGGCGTTCAGAGCACGGCAGTTCCTCAATAACCCCGGCATGGTGAAACGGATGGGGGAGAAGGGAAAGGACTATGTACGGAAGAACTTCCTTATTACGAGACAGCTGAGGGACTATTTATCGGTATGGTACCGGGAGGAAAACGGCCGGAAAGAAGTGATGGAGCTCTGATATGAAGATATCCATTCGCCTTATCGTCTCTCTTGTGGTGGTGAGCGCTCTCGTCGCCGTGGCCTTTTCATTCTACCAGGCGAACGAGGAGAAGCACCGCCTCATCACCGAGCTGGAGCGGAGGACTATCGTCCTTGCCGACAGCCTGGAGGAGTCGGTGGTAAGCCTGATGCAGTCGGCGTCCACCGCGCGGCTGAACCGCCTGGTGGTACGGTTCGGCAATCGCGAGCGGCTCAAGGGGGTCGCCCTGTTCGACCGGCAGGGCGCTGTCGTCGCATCGACGCCGGAGCTCAGACCGCAGATCCCGCATCCCTTTCCCGCAGCGGTGCGGTCCATCGCCGGCAGCCAGCCCGTCAGCAGCTTCATGGATATCGACGGGAAGAATGTCTATGTCTACACCGTCCCGCTTCCGGCGGAAGAAAAGGTCAGCGGGACCCTCGCGTTGTTCCACGACGCGTCCTATATCGATGTACGGCTCAGGGAAATATGGCACTACAATTTTCTCCGCTTCCTGATCCTCACCGCCCTGATCGTCTTTATCACGCTCGTCGTGGTGCGGTGGAGCATCACCGGTCCGATCGCGCAGATTGCGGAATGGATGAAGGAGCTGCGGACAGGAAAAGGCAGGGTCGAGCACTCCTCGATACTGCCGAGGGGGGATGTCCTCGCTCCCCTCGTCTCCGAGGTCACCCATCTCGCAAAGAGCCTCGCGGTCGCGCGCGCAAAGGCGGAGGAGGAGGCCAGGAGGCGCGTGCAGATCGATTCGCTCTGGACCGCCCAGCGCCTGAAAGAGCATATGCGCATCGAGCTGAGCGGCAAGAAGCTGTTTCTCGTCTCGAACCGCGAGCCCTATATGCATGTAAAGGACGGAGGCCTGGTGCGGTGCATCGTTCCGGCAGGAGGGCTGGTGACCGCCCTCGATCCGGTGATGCGGATATGCGACGGGCTCTGGGTCGCCCACGGCGGGGGCAATGCAGACCGCGAAACGGTCGGCGCGGGCGATACCCTGCGGGTGCCGCCCGAGAGCCCTTCGTACACGCTCAAGAGGATATGGCTCTCGAAGGAGGAAGAGCAAGGGTACTATTACGGGTTCTCGAACGAGGGGATATGGCCGCTCTGCCACATCACGCATACCCGTCCGACGTTCCGGCTGGAGGACTGGGTGTATTACCAGAAGGTGAACGAAAAGTTTTCCGAAGCCCTCCTCGCAGAGATAGCCGGCGAAGAGTCGCCCCTGATCCTGATCCAGGACTACCATCTCGCCCTCCTTCCGCTGCTCATCAAGGAGAGGCGGCCCGATGCGCGGGTGGCGCTCTTCTGGCATATACCGTGGCCGAACCCCGAAGCGTTCGGCATCTGCCCGTGGCAGCAGGAGATCCTCATGGGCATGCTCGGGGCGGATATCGTCGGCTTCCACATACAGTTCCATTGCAACAATTTCCTTGATACGGTCGACCGGTTCCTCGAATCGAAAATCGATTGGGAACAGTTCTCCGTCACCCGCGGCGGCCATACGACCCAGGTGAAGCCCTTCCCCATAAGCGTCCGCTTCGACGGCGTTACCGAGAAGGCGGCCGCAGTGCAGGAAGCGCTCCCGCTCAAGGAGAGTCTTCTCAAGGAGATAGGAGTATCCGTACGGTACCTGGGCATGGGCGTGGACCGTATCGACTACACCAAGGGAATTCCCGAGCGGTTCAGGGCGATCGAGCGTTTTCTCGAAAAGCATCCCGAATTCATCGGCGCCTTCACCTTCGTGGAGCTCGGCGCTCCGAGCCGGACCCACATCAAGCGGTATCACGACCTGATAGCTGAGGTGGAGGAGACGGTGAACAGGATCAACTGGCGTTTCGAGGTGAAAGGGTGGAAGCCTATCGTCCTCCTCAAGGCGCATCACAGCCACGAAGCGATCAGCCGGTTCTACCGCGTGGCCGACGTCTGCATGGTGACCTCCCTGCACGACGGCATGAATCTCGTCGCAAAAGAGTTCGTCGCCTCCCGCGATGACGGGGACGGCGTACTGATCCTCAGCCGGTTCGCCGGCGCATCGAGGGAGCTGACGGAGGCGCTTATCGTGAACCCCTACGACATCGAGGAGATGGCGGACGCCGTTTATCTCTCGCTCACCATGGAGCCGAAACAGAGAGCGGAGCGGATGTCCCGTATGCGCACGGTGGTGAGGGAAAACAATATTTACCGCTGGGCCGCGGACCTGATCACCGCCCTTGCGCGCCTCCGGCCATCGGGTGAGATGGAGTGAAGGATAGGGGAAGAGGGGTCAGCATCTGCGTCGGCGGGAGCCCCGAAGCCGACTATTGCCTGAAGAGCCGGGATGAGGTGGCGCTCGTCCTTGAACGGCTCCTCGCGGTGGGGGGCGATCAGAACAGCGGGACGCCGCAGCGGTAACGCGATGGGCGATATCACGTTGCGGAAGGAGCTGATGCAGCAGCTTGAAGCCATAGGACGGGCTGAGATTCTTATCGGTATTCCGAGCTATGACAATGCGCACACCATAGCGCATGTGGTGAAGGCGGTGCAGATCGGACTCGCCAAGTACTTCCCCGACAAGAAATCGGTAATCGTCAATTCCGACGGCGGATCGAAGGATGGCACCATGCAGGTCGTCCGTGATACGACGATCGACGATCTGCAATCCATACTGCTCCGTCATCGCGTGGAGCCGGTCCTCAAGATCGCTACCCCCTATCACGGCATCCCCGGCAAAGGCAGCGCCTTCAGGACGATCTTCGAGATCGCAAAGGCGCTCGAAGTGGACGCCTGTGCCGTGGTCGACTCCGACCTGAGGAGCATCACGCCGGAGTGGGTCGAGCTCCTGATCAAGCCGGTCGTGGAGGGAGGATTCGATTATGTCGCCCCGCTGTACCACCGCCACAAGTACGACGGCACCATCACGAACAGCATCGTCTATCCCCTCACGAGGGCCCTCTACGGCAAACGCATACGCCAACCCATCGGGGGGGACTTCGGATTTTCGGGGAGGCTCGCCTCCTTTTATCTGATGCAGGAGGTGTGGGAGAGCGATGTGGCGCGGTACGGTATCGACATCTGGATGACCACGACCGCCATCGCCAACGGGTTCCGGGTCTGCCAGTCCTTCCTGGGCGCAAAGATACACGACCCGAAAGACCCCGGCGCCGATTTGAGCGCCATGCTCTACCAGGTGGTCGGCTCTGCCTTCGACCTCATGGAGACCTACGCTCCTGTCTGGTCCCGGGTGACCGGCTCGGAGCCGGTGCCGACCTTCGGGTTCCAGTACACGGTGGGCCTCGAACCCGTTGCGGTCAATGTCGACCGGATGATCGACAAGTTCAGGCTCGGCGTGAAGGAGCTGGCGGGACTGTGGCAGGAGGCACTCCCGTCCGGGGTCGTGGAGGAGCTGAAGGAGCTCGAACAGAAGGGCAGGGAGGAGTTTTCTTTTTCCGACGGCCTCTGGTCAGAGATCGTCTGCCGCTTCGCCCTGGCCGTGCGCGAGAAAAGAGTCTACAAAGAGCATCTGCTCAGATCGATGACGCCGCTCTATATAGGCAGAACCGCTTCGTTCGTCCTCGAGACGGAGGAGAGCGGGGCCGCCGAAGTAGAGGAGAGGATCGAGCAGCTCTGCAGGACCTTCGAGGAGATGAAGCCCCTGCTTATCGGGCAATGGGAGCACAAGGAAGGCCGCGAGGAGTGAGATCGTATGATCATCCGGCCGACAATTGCAGATCGACTATTTTCAGGAGGGACACATGATACCTGGTGTTGAACGGTTCATAATAGAGCCGGCAGAGCGATTTCTCGAAAAGGTGGCGCTCTTCCTGCCGAACCTCTTCTCATCGCTGCTGATCCTGGCCGTCGGCGCCTGCGCAGCGTGGCTGACAAAGCATATCGTGCTGCGCATACTCCGCATGATGAAGCTCGCCGAGCTTTCGGAGCGTTCCGGAGTGGAGGGCCTGCTCCTCAAGGGGGGCATCCGTGAGCCCTTTGCCGCGGTGGCGGGCAGGCTCGCCGGCTGGCTGGTTTTCTCCATATTCATTCTGATATCCCTGAGCACGCTCACGGTCCCGGCCGTAGAGCGGCTCCTCGAACGGATGCTCCTCTATCTTCCCAATCTTTTCGTTGCGCTCGCCATCGTGGTGATCGGCGTGCTCCTCGCCAACTTCTTCGGCAGGGCGGCGCTCATCGCGTCGGTCAATGCCGGGCTGGCCATGGCGGGACTGATCGGCAAGACGGTAAAGCTCGCTGTCTTCCTCTTCACGCTTTCGGTCGCCCTCGAGCAGCTCGGGATCGGCAAGGAGACGGTCCTGCTCGCGTTCGGCATACTGTTCGGGGGCGTCGTCCTGGCGCTCGCCCTCGCCTTCGGCCTCGGCGGCCGGGAAGCCGCGCAGTCGTACATCGAGAAGAAACTTTTCTCCGAAGAGGAGAGAGATGATATTCACCACCTCTAACTGCCCGGGGCCGGCCGGATGAAACAGAAGCTCGACCGTCTGCTCCTGCTGCTCTCGAAGGTCAGGGCCGACGAGCAGACGGCGCTCATTATCCTGTCGCTCGCCATCGGCATGCTCGCCGGGGTCGCCAATATCGTGTTCCGTACGGCTATGGAGTTTGTACACGAGACCGTCTTCATCGGCGGCTCGAAACTACTCCGTATCGACGAGGGCGGGGGATATCGCGCCCTGCTGCCGCTGCTCCCCATGACCGGAGCGCTCCTGCTCATTCCCTTTTCGCTGCTCTTTCCCCGCGAGGTGAACGGGTACGGCTTCCCGAAGTTCATCGAGGCCGTGAACCTCCGCGGCGGCGTCATGAAAGCGAGGAGCATATTCCTGAAGACCGTCGGCCCCGCGCTGACCATCGGTTCGGGAGGCTCCGCGGGAGTCGAAGGACCTATCGCCATAATCGGCGGAACGATCGGGTCCGCAATCGGCCAGTTCTTCAGGCTCTCGGGAAACCGGATGAAGCTCCTCGTCGCCGCCGGTTCCGCAGGCGCCATCGCCGCCACCTTTAACGCCCCGATCGCGGGCATACTGTTCGCCATGGAGGTGGTGCTCCTCGGCAACTATGAGCTCTCGTCCTTCGCCGCCATCGTCATCTCGTCGGGCATAGCCACCTTTGTGTCGCGGGGATACTACGGCGCCACTCCCGCCTTCTCCGTGCCGCAGTACGACCTCGTCAGCGCTGCGGAGATACCGCTCTACCTCCTCCTCGGCATAATCATCGGGGTTATTGCGGTGGTGTATGTAAAGGTGTTTCACCGGGTGAGCGACGAATTCGCCTCCGCGAGGATGCCCCTGCAGCTGAAGCCCGTGCTGGGAGCCTTTATGGTAGGGAGCTTCGGCATATTTTTCCCCCACATAATGGGCAACGGGTACGGGTATATCGAGGAGGCCCTCTCCGGGAATATCGTCCTCCCGGTCATCGCGCTGCTCGTCCTCCTCAAAATCGTCGCGACAGCGGTGACGCTGGGGTCAGGGGGAGCCGGAGGGGTCTTCGCCCCTGCCCTGTTCATAGGCGCGATGACCGGGGGCAGCTTCGGGGCTGTCGTCCACCGGCTCTTCCCCGCACTGACGGCGTATCCGGGCGCCTACGCCACGGTCGGCATCGGCGCCTTCCTCGCCGCCGCGACGCACGCCCCGCTCACCGGGATATTTCTCCTCTTCGAAATGACGGGAAACTATAAGATCATAATTCCCCTGCTCTTCGCCTCCGTGGTGGGGACCGTCGTCGCCAAAAGGCTCTCTCCCGACTCCATCGATACCGTGGAGCTCAGCAGAAAGGGGATAGCCCTCCATTTCGGCATGGAGCGCTCGACGATGGGCAGGATAAAGGTGAGCGACATCATGAGGCGGGACGTTATACAGGTCAACGAGCATGCCCTTCTGAAAGACGTGATAGCGCTCATGGTCGACCATGAACGCTTCTATATTCCGGTTACCGATGATGCGGGCGACATGCGGGGGATCATCTCTATTCAGGATATCCGCCACGTACTGTTCGAAGAGACGGTGAAGGAGAGGGTCAGGGTCGATCAGATACTGACAGAGCACGTTATCACCTTGCTCCCCGACGATGACCTCAATACGGCAATGAGGAGGTTCTCCCTGAAGGATATAGACGAGATCCCGGTCGTCGCTGCCGGCGATTCACGCCGGGTGGTCGCCATGGTAGGAAGGGGCGATGTCATCTCGGCGTACAACCGGGAGGTCCTTAAAGAAAAGGCGTAAGGGGAATATCCCGGCGCATGTCTCCTTCGCCGGGCGAGGCGGGCGTGCACCGGTCCGTTAACGCCTTAAGCTCTGGGGAGTCCCGCTCACCATCCCGCCCCCTTCGTTTCAGCCAGAGGCATAGCTATCCCTAGCCTTGCACTGCCGGCTTACGCGCCGCAGCACTTCTTGTATTTCCTGCCGCTCCCGCAGGAGCAGGGGTCGTTGCGGCCGACCTTGGGAGCCGGGCGGACCACCGGCTTGGGAGGAATCGTCTTTCCGCTCACGAAGTACCATGTCCCTGCCTCCTTTTCGAACGTGGAAAGCTCGTGGTGTTCTCTTGCAGTACCATCTTCGGAATAGGTGACCACGAACTCCACCTGGCCCTCGTGATCATCAGGCCCGCCGCCTACGGTCTTCACGATCTCTATCCCGTGCCACTGAGCGCTCTCCGCCCAGGCGCGGGTGCTCCGTGCATCATAGTCCGACCGGTGGCCGGGATGGAGAGAGGCAAAGATATACTCCAGCTCTTTTTTCACATAAGCGCTGTAGCGGGAGCGCATGAGCTGCTCTGCGGTCTCCGCAGGACGCTCGCCTTGTATGAGGGGGCGGCAGCAGGCATCATAGGCTGTATTCGATCCGCACGGGCACGTATCCATAACAGGCTCCTTACAAGAATTCTCCGGGATTATAGCACACGCAGCCGCTCCATGAATCCCCGAGCGCGTCAACGCCGTCATTTGCCGAACTCCCGCAGCTTCAGCTCTTTTCTCTTTATCTTGCCGCTTACCGTCTTCGGCAGGTCGGCGGAGAACTCGATCTTCCTCGGGTATTTATAGGGCGCGGTGCTCTTCTTGACGAACTCCTGGAGCTCCCTGGCCAGTGCGTCGGAGGGACTGTACCCCTGGGTCAGGACGACAAAGGCCTTGACCACCTCGCCGCGCACCTCATCGGGGCTCGCTACCACCGCTGATTCCTTTACCGCGGGATGCTCGATAAGAATACTCTCGATCTCGAAAGGACCGATACGGTATCCTGCCGAAAGGATGATGTCGTCGTCCCTGCCGACGAACCAGAAATAGCCCTCCTCATCTCTGTACGCCCGGTCTCCGGTCATGTACCACTGCCCGAGGAGGGTGCGCGCCGTGGCCTCCGGGTTGCCGAGGTACTCCTTGAACAAGCCGGCCGGCCGCACAGGGGCTGCCTGAATCGCGATCGCTCCCTCCGTTCCCGCCGGAACAGGGACACCGCTGCCGTCGATGACCGCAACGGTAAAGCCGGGCACCGGCACGCCCATCGACCCCGGTTTGACCGGGAGGCACCTGAAGTTGGCGAGCACGTTCACGGTTTCGGTCTGGCCGTAGCCGTCGTAGATGTACCGTCCTGTCCGCTCCTTCCACAGCTCGAGCACCTCGCTGTTCAGCGGCTCCCCTGCAGCGACGAAGTGGCGCAGCGTGCGGAAAGAAAATTGTTCGGCAGCCTGTATCTCCTTGACCATCATCCGGTAGGCGGTCGGGGGACCGCAGAAGGTCGTGACCGGGTACTTCTGCATCGCCTCGAGAATAACGGGCGCATCGAATTTGCCTTTCCGGTAGAGCGAAAAGACGGCAGCGCCCCGGTGCCAGGGCCCGAAGAGGCTCGACCATGCCGCCTTTGCCCACCCCGTGTCGGAGAGGTTCCAGTGGAGGTCGCCCGGCCTGAGGTCGAGCCAGTAGGCGCCGGTGAGCATATGGGCAAGAGGATAGGACGCCTGGGTATGGAGGACCATCTTGGGCTGCCCCGTCGTCCCCGAGGTAAAATAGATGAGCGCGGGGTCGCTGCTCGGGGCCCGCTCTCCTTCGAAGGCCACCGCTTTTTCCCGCACCCTGAGGTAGTCGTACCACCCCGGCCGCTTGCCGATACTCAGCAGCAGGGGGGGCGTCTCGACCGCGCTCATCGCCTCTTCGACCTTCGGGGCGCTCTCTTCCGTTGCGATGACCGCCTTGATATCCGTTGCCGAGAGGCGGTACGCGATGTCTTTCGGCGAAAGGAGCGTCGTTGCGGGGATGGGGAGCGCATTGATGCGCATGAGCGCGAGCATGATCTCCCACCACGCGGGTATGTTCGGCAGCATGACCAGCACCTTGTCGCCCCGTTTGACCCCGAGCGTCCTGAAAGCGCCGGCGCCTTTCGAGGAGAGCACTTTCAGCTCATCGAAAGTAAACTTCCGCTCCGCAGCGCCGTCGGTCCAGAAGAGCGCGCAGCGGTCTCCCCACCGGTCGAAGACATCGAGGGGAAAGGAAAAGAGCGAGGGCACCGGGAGCGAGAAGGTCCCGTACTCTTTTCGATAGTCGCTCATGTTCGGCGCTGCATCCATGGTCACCCATAGTACCATATTTGCCTATCGGGTCGTCAGCCGCGAGGGCTTGGGAGACCTGCCGGCCTGCGCTGCTGTTATAATTAAAGCAGATGACCGCCGCCGACCTGATAAAGACCATCGAAGGAAAGACCGCTATCGGCGAGTACGAGACGAAGGCGCTTCTCGCCGCTCTCGGTCTTCCGGTTCCCAGAGGCAGTTATGTAGCCGGGGAGGAAGAGCTTCCGCGCCCGCTCGCCCTCTCCTATCCGCTCGTCGCGAAGATCGCGTCGCCCCGGATCGCCGCGAAGAGCGAAGTCCGCGGCGTCAGGCTGGGCATTGCGGATGAGGAGGCGCTCAGGCAGGCGGTCGATGAACTGAAGCGGATCGAAGGCGCCGAGGGGGTACTGATCGAAGAGATGGCGCCGCAGGGGGTCGAGGTGATCGCCGGCGGCATCATTGATCCCCAATTCGGCCCGGTGGTGATGTTCGGTCTCGGCGGTGTCTTCGTCGAGCTGTACAAGGATGTCGCCTTCGGGCTCGTCCCGCTGGGGGAGGAAGAGGCCCTCCGGCTGGCAGCGCGCATCAAGGGATACCGCCTCCTGCAAGGCTACCGCGGCGCTCCGCCGGTCGATATGAATGCCCTCGCCCGGGTGCTGACCGCTGTCTCGGAGATCATCGCTACCGGCAGGATCGAAGAAATCACGCTCAATCCCGTCGCGCTCTATCCCGACGGCGCGATGGTGCTCGATGCGAAGATGGTGGTGAGGCAGATCTAGAGCGGACCTCAGCTGCCGAGCCCGTACTTCTTTCTCACCTCTTTGGTCTTTCCGCAGGTGTACTCTCCCTCGGGGCAGGGTGCGTGGAGACAGCCGGGACCCGCCTTCGAGAAAATGACGGGTGAAATCTCTTTTACCAGGGCCAGCATCCGTTCTGCCATGGCGCGGATCTCCCACTGCGCCCGGTTGCAGCAGCGCTGCCGGAAAAAGTGGAGCAGCTCCCGCGCATTCATGGTGACCATGATCTTTGTTTCCGCTGCATTGGGCAGAACAAAGCGCGCGTCCTGGTTTGCGGCCTCCCCTTGTATGCCGCGCTCGTTCAGTCTCTTCACCAGATGACTATAGGCCTTCTGCGCCTCGGCCATGAACGATTCAAAGTACTCCCTCACCTCGGCATCCTCCCGGACCACGGGCGGAATAACATAATCAAAGCCCTTCTCCTCGCTGACGTACCGCTGCGACTGCTGGCTGTACGACGCGAGCCGATGCCTGACGAGCTGGTGGGAGCAGGCCCTCGATATGCCTTCGACGGCGAAGGTGAAGGACGCGTGCTCGATAGGGCTCAGGTGGCCGATCTTCATCAGCTTTTCGACAAACGCTTTCTGGTCCCCGGCTTCTATCTTCTCTCTCAGCGCGGTAATATCCGCCGGGCTGTAACAGAGCTTCGCCGCCATAGCTACCGTCTCTTCGGGATTGGGGGTGTGCTCTAAAAGAATGACCTTCAATCGCGCTTCGGACATGCGGGGATTATACTTGCTCCGAAAAGGCTAATGCAAGGGAGGCAGGCGCTCCCTGCGGTTATGCAGCAAACGGATGATAGGCGAGCTGCGATTACTTCCCCATGATCTGAATGTACTTGGCGATGCCGTTCCTCGTAATGATGCCGCTTATGGAGCCGCGCTCCATGACGACGAGCCGTCCCTTGTCCTCGCTGATCATCAGCTCGAGCGCCTTCATGGCATCGCTCTGCGCGGGAATCTCCCACCGCCGGTCATGGGGGACGAGGATCTCGCCGACCGTCGCAGTCCGCCACCGCTCGCGGGGCACGTCCTTTACTTCTTTCAGGGATACGAACCCGAGGAACTCGCCGTTCCTCATTACCGGAAACCCGCCGTAGCCGTACCTGAGAAAGTAGTCGTTCACCGCCTCTTCGATGACCGTGTCCGGAGGGATGCGTACGAAATCCCTGACCATGATGCTCTCCACCGCGACGCCGCGCAGCGTCTCCTGGAGCCCTGCCTGCTGGTAGCTCGCCTGCGCCGCGGTATAGAGAAACCAGCCGATCAGCATGAACCAGAGGCCGCCGGAGAGGCCGCCGAAGAGCGAGAGGACCCCCAGGATGATGAAGAGCAGGGCGATCTTCTGTCCGTAGCTCGAAGCCGTGCGCGTCGCGCTGTAGAAATCTTTCGACCGGTTCCACAGGTAGGCCCGCACCACCCGTCCTCCGTCCATGGGGAACCCGGGGATCAGATTAAAAATGCCGAGGACGAGGTTGATCTGGGCAAGATAGATGAAGAGCGCCCTTACCACGCCGCCGGGGACGAGGGTATAGGCCGCGTAAAACACCAGTGCCAGGGCAAAGCTCGCCAGCGGACCGGCGACCGCCATCCTGAACTCCACCTTCGGGTCGGGAGGCTCCCCCTTGATCTGCGAGACGCCGCCGAAAATGAAAAGGACTATGCTGGATATGGGCAGCTTGTATCGCAGGGCGACGAAGGAGTGCGAGAGCTCGTGCAGCGCCACGGAAATGAAGAGCAGCAGCGCTGCTATGGCGCCGCTCGCCCAGTACGACCCTGCGGCGAGATCGGGCACGGCCCTGGGAAAATAGAATGACGACAACGACCAGGTGAGCAGCCCGAAGATGATGAGCCAGGAGAAATGGACTCTCAGGGGAATGCCCATGATCGTGGCGATCTTGAGCGATCCCGATTCGAGGGGAGCAGCCATGATCCCTCCTCAGAAATAGCACCTGCCGCTATCTCAATCAGACAACCGCAGCAGCTAGAGCTTCCCTTTTGTGGACGGCAGTCTCCTGCCGTGCTCGTCCCGTGCAACCGCCTCCCTGAGCGCCCTGCCAAAGGCTTTAAACACGGCCTCGAGGATGTGATGCATATCGCGGCCGTACTTCACGGTGATGTGCAGGTTCATCATGGCGTGGTTGCTCAGCGCCCTGAAGAAGTCCTCGAAGAGCGAGACCTCGAGCCCTTTCAGCGTGCCGCGGGGGGGCTTGACGTTATAGACGAGATAGGGCCTGCCGCTCAGATCGATGACCACCTGGGCGAGACTCTCGTCCATGGGGACAGTCGCCTCGCCGTAGCGCCGGATGCCCTTCTTCTCCCCGAGGGCCTTTTTGACCGCCTCTCCCAGGGTTATGCCGAGGTCCTCCATGAGGTGGTGATAATCGACCTCGATGTCACCCGTCGCCCGTATCTGCACATCCATCATGCCGTGAAAGGCAAAGAGGGTGAGCATATGGTCCAGGAAGGGGATGGAGGTGTTCACTTCGCAGGATCCCTTGCCGTCGAGATTAAGGACAGCGGCGATGTCCGTCTCCCTGGTGGTACGCTCGATCTTTGCCTTTCTCATCGTCTCCTCCTGATGTCTTTCACCTGAGTATAATAGCCGGGCCGCCGGTCCTTGTCAATGCAGCAGCCGGAAACGGGGGGCCGCCCTCCGACGGGGGGGAACGGCACCGCCTCCGTTCAGCGGGAAGAGCCAAAAAGCGTTATACCTCAAGCAATTCAGACCTTCTTTTTCTTGACAGACCCCTGTCTGAATTGCTAAAGTATAAAAAACTACTCTAGAGAGAGGGGGGGAGACAGCGTGCCCTCTGTAAAGGTCAAAGATTCGGAATCGTTGGAGTCCGCGCTCAAGCAGTTCAAAAAACAGTGCGAACGGGACGGCATCCTTTCCGATGTCAAGAAGAGAGAGCATTACGATAAACCGAGCATCAAGAAGAAAAAGAAGATAGTGGCTGCCCGCAAGAAAGCCGCAAAGCGCACACGGTCATTCTCGCGCTAGCTGCACACCCCTTCGGCAGGAAGGAAGCAGAGGGCAGCGGCGGATATTCCCTTCTCTGCAAAATACTGATCGACAACAGGAGCCGGGGCCGGGATAGTGATGAGCACCTTCCTCCAGGGATTGGACGCAGACCTTAAAGAAGCCTTGAAATCGCGTGACGAGCTGAAAGTCTCGGCAATCAGGATGATCAAGGCCTCTCTCAAAAATAAGGAAATCGACAAACGGGGACCGCTCACGGACGATGAGGTCGTGGCGGTCCTGTCCACCCTCGCGAAACAGCGGAGGGAGTCGATCGAGCACTTCACGGCAGCGGGAAGAACCGACCTCGCCGACCGGGAGCAGCGGGAACTGGCGATCATCCAGTCCTACCTCCCCCGACAGCTTCCTCCCGAGGAGCTTGACCGCATCATCATCGCGGCCATCGAGGAAGCGCACGCAACATCGCCGAACGACATGGGCAAGGTAATGAAGCTGCTCATGCCGAAAGTCAAGGGAGCTGCCGACGGAAAAGTCGTCAACCAGCGGGTCAAGGAGCTCCTCGGTACCGCTTCGTAGCTCCCGTTTCCGTTTTACTGCACAAGCGTCTGCAGCAGGGGAGTTTCATTCATCCGCCTCATAAAAAGCGCTCATAGTACCGTTGCCGGGAATAAGCACTCGACATAACCGGCCTCCCTCTGGTAACCTGATATAATGAGCGGAAGTACGTAAAAAAAACACGCATCGGGGAGAGTATGAAGAATACAGGTGCCATGAAGTCCGACGCGCTCATCGATGATATCAAGGCGCGCCTCGATATCGTCGATCTCGTCTCCGAGCATGTCGATCTGAAGCGGGCCGGTCAGAACTACAAAGGGCTCTGCCCGTTTCACACCGAAAAGACCCCCTCCTTCATGGTCAGCCCCTCGAAACAGATATTCCACTGTTTCGGCTGCAGCAAGGGGGGCGATATCTTCGCCTTCGTGATGGACTATGAGAACATGACCTTCCAGGAGGCGCTCTCCCATCTTGCGGGCAAGGCGGGGATATCGCTGGAGCGCATCAAGGGCGGCTCGTCCGCGGCTGCTGCACTGAAGGAGGTCCTGTATGCGCTCAACAGGGAGGCGATGCTCTTCTTTCAGCGCCTGCTGGCCTCATCCGGGCAGGCCCGCGCCTATCTGGAGGAGCGCGGGCTGAGCAGCGGAACGGTAGAACATTTCGCTCTCGGCTGCAGCGCGGGCGACCGCGACGCCCTCCTCTCCCACCTCAAGAAGAAAGGCTTCTCCCCGGAGCAGATAAAGGCCTCCGGTCTCGTGCATTTCGGGGAGCGCGGCGCCCATGACTTCTTCCGGGAGCGGGTGATGTTTCCCATCAGCGACCTCCAGGGGAAGGTCATCGCCTTCGGCGGCAGGACCCTCTCATCGTCGAAGAGCGTTCCCAAGTACCTCAACTCTCCCGACAGCCCGATCTTCAGGAAGGGAGACACCTGCTACGCGCTGCACCATGCGAAGCAGGCGATCGTGCAGAAAAACTACACGATCATCGTCGAAGGCTATCTCGATGCGATCACCTGCCACCAGCACGGCTTTCTGAACACGGTCGCGCCGCTCGGCACTGCCCTTACCGCAGGCCATGTGCACCGGCTCAAGCGCCTCTCGAGCAACGTGCTCCTCCTCTTCGACGGCGACACCGCGGGAGCGGCAGCGGCGAAGCGCTCCCTCGAGCTCATCTTTGCCGAGGCAATGACGGCAAAGGTGCTCATGCTGCCGACGGGCGAGGACCCCGATACGTTCCTGCGCACCTATGGGCCGGAGCGTTTCAAATTCGCCCTGAGCAAAGCGGTATCGCCGGTGGAGTTTCTCATGAAGCTCTACGGGAAGAAAAAAATCGAGGCGGCAAAGTACGCGCTCTCGCTCATACCGGCCTGCCCGGACGCGCTCCTCAGGGACGAGACCCTGCGCGAGATAGCGAGCTGGTCGGGACTCAACGAGCATGCCGTCCGCGAGGAGCTGAAGAAGATCAAGCCGAAGCCGCTGGCGAGCCCCTACGGGGCCCGCTCCTCTGCCGGCGATGCCCGTCAGGAGCTGCAGCCGAAGAGAGAGCGGAGAGATGAAGAAGAAATACTCCTGAACATCGCCCTTTCACTGCCTGAAAAGGCGCCAAGCATAGTACGTCGCCTCAATCCCGACACCATGGAGGATACCCTTGCACGACGAGTCTTCGAAAAGATGAGAACCCTCATGTCCGATGACGAAAGCACTTCCTCTCTCACCGAAAGACTCCTCGCCCTGTGCGGAAACGAGGAGCGGGCGCTCATAACGAAGCACGCCGTAGCTCCCCATATCGACCAGCAGTATGTCGATCGCAATATCGAGGACTGCCTGGATAAGGTGCTCCTCAGGGGCATCGAAGGACAGATCAAGGCGGCGGAGCGGGACGCCAGGGAGACAGGGGATACGAAGCAGTTGCACGCCCTCATAACCGAGAAAAGAAAGTTATTGCAGAAGATAGCGGATACTGCGCAGCGGTAGAATGTCAGCAAAGACAATGAAAGGAGGGATTCTTGAAAGAGCAGTTCGGCATGTACAATGGCGGATTCAATAAGGAAGATGCGGGACTTACCGGAACGAGCATCGAAGACATAGAGATGTTTGAGCATACGGAGCCGATCGAGACCGAGGGTGCGCGGGATTCGCTCGAGCAGGAGTACGACCCGCTCAAGGCCTACCTCAAGGGCATCAGCCTCATCCCCCTCCTCACCAAGGAAGGAGAGATCGAGGTAGCGAAGCAGATCGAGGAGTGCAAGCTGAAGATAAGCGGCACGCTCTTCACCATTCCCTTCGTGCTCAATAAGCTGGTCACGCTCGGAAGGCTCGTCGAGAAGGGCGAGGCGCCGATCGAAGACCTGGTGCAGGATGTCGAGGAACTCGAAGAAGAGGACCTGCTCTTCGAGAAGGAGCGGTTCACCGGGCTGACCGAATCGATCAGCACCCTCTTCACCAAGCGCAGGCGTCTGCTCAAGGACGGCGGGCTCTCCCTCGGGAGCAAGGCGCCTTCGGCAGCGAAGAATGCGTCCGTCACCCGCTCGCTCGGCAACAACAAGCAGCAGATCCTGCTCAAGGTCAAGGAGCTGAACCTGAAGGAAGATGTCATCAACGCGTTTTCGGGCGAGCTCAAAAGCCTGAGCACCAGTCTCGAATCGCTGCACGAGCAGCTCGCCAGGATCAGGAAGACTCCCGGCAAGGCCGCCCCCTGCAAGAGGCTCCGCGAGGAGATCAAGAAGCTCGAGGCGAACATCGGCCTGCGCACCGCGGAGATCAAGAAAGTGGTGAGGGAGCTCGACCAGTCGGAGCTGGAGCTGAGCAGCGCCAAGGGACAGCTGGTGGAATCGAACCTGAGGCTCGTCATCAGCATTGCCAAGCGGTACATGGGCAAAGGGCTGAGCCTCGGCGACCTCATCCAGGAGGGGAATATCGGCCTCATGCGCGCGGTAGACAAGTTCGAGTACAGACGCGGATACAAATTCAGCACCTATGCCACCTGGTGGATCCGGCAGGCGATAAGCAGGGCCATAGCCGACCAATCGAGGATCATCAGGATCCCGGTGCATATGATCGAGAACATAAACAAGATCAACAAAGTGACCAAGGAATTGGTGCAGGAGCTCGGCGTCGAGCCGACCCCCGAAGAGATCGCGAAGCGGTCGAAGATACCGGTCGACAAGGTCAAGAATATCCTGAAGATATCGAAGGAGCCGATCTCGATCGAGACGCCCATCGGCGAAGAGGACGACACCATGCTGAAGGACTTTATCGAAGACAAGTCGAATCTCTCGCCGCTGGATGCCGTGATCCAGGACGACCTGAAGGTGCATATCCATAAGATTCTCTGCACGCTCTCTCCGAAAGAGGAGCTGGTCATTCGCAAGCGCTTCGGCATCGGGGAGGAGAACCCCCATACCCTCGAAGAGGTGGGACAGGCCTTCGACGTCACCCGCGAGCGCATCCGGCAGATCCAGGTGAAGGCGATACGGAAGCTGAAGCATCCGTCCCGGAGCAAGTGGCTCCGCCACTTCCTCGGCAGCTCCTAAGAGAACGCTTGACTAAACGACGGAGGGGAATATATAGTAAAAGACTTAAGACTTTGGAATCTAAGATTAATCAGATTCCGCCGCCGCGCACGACAGCGCGGCGGGGCATGAGGGCCCATAGCTCAGTTGGTAGAGCTACCGGCTCATAACCGGTTGGTCCCAGGTTCGAGTCCTGGTGGGCCCACCAGCAGCATCAGCGCAGCGGGCGATACGGCGCGTGCCGTTTGCCGTACGCGAGAGCGCCCGGTGCCGCGGGCAGGTAAAGGGAGGTGTTGGTGAACGAGCAGTTGAGACTTCTTATCGAGTTGCAGAAGCTGGACACGTCTATCCTCGCCGCGCGGATGGAGATCGATGAGATCCCTGGCAGGGTCTCCGCCGGAGAAGGGCCGCTGAAAAAGGCCGAGGCCGCCTCCGAGCAGGCGAAACAGGGCCACGCCGCCCTCGAACAGAAGAAGAGGGACAAAGACCGGGACATCGAGGACCTCAACGAGAAGATAAAGAAGCTCAAGCAGCGGACCGCTGATATCAAGACCAACAAGGAGTACCAGGCGCACCTCAAGGAGATAGAGCGGGCGGAAAAGGATCTCAAAGCCGCCGAGGACGACTCCCTCTCCCTCATGGATGCGATCGAGCAGTCGTCGAAGCGCCTTGCGGCCGAGAGCGCCTCTCTCGCGGGAGAGAAGGCGAAGGTGGATGAACTAAAGAGGCAGCTCGACGAGGAGGCGCAGCGGCAGGAAGCGTCGCTGAAGAAGCTCAAGGGTGAGCGGAAGAAATATATCGACGCCCTCGACAGCGACCTCTACGCTCTCTACATGTCGATCATGAAAGCCAGCCGCGGCCTCGCCGTGGTTGAAGCCAAGAACGAGGTATGCCAGGGCTGCAATCTCCACATCCCGCCCCAGTTCTTCGTCGAGCTGAAGCGCAACGACGAGATCACCCAGTGTCCCCAGTGCAGGCGGATACTCTACTATCCCGGCAACGGGGATACTCCGCAGGAGCCCCAGCCCGAGCACCACGCCCCGGCAGCAGACACCGGCAGCGAGTGAGCCGTTGAGCTCCTCTGCAGGCGGCCTGTCCATCTCCGTACCGACACTCTAAAATCAGCGCTACCACTTTGTTTACTTATAACTATTTTTTATGCTAGTATAATAAGTCCTATGGCGATGGAAGATCATAAATTAAAGGTTTTTTGCACCGTAGCCGAAACAAAGAGTTTCTCCAAGACGTCTGAGATCATTCACCTGACCCAGCCGGCGGTGAGCCTCCAGATCCAGGCGCTCGAGGAGCTCTACGAGACGAAGCTCTTCGACCGCTCGAGCAACACCATCAACCTCACCCCTGCGGGAGAGGTGCTCTACCGGTACTCCAAGGACATCCTTTCCCTCTACGCGGAGCTCGAGAAGGAGATCGGAAAGATCACCGGCCTGATCAAGGGGAGCATCACGGTCGGCGCGAGCACCACGATCGGGAACTACGTCCTGCCGAGCGTCATCGCCGACTTCAAGAAGAATCATCCCAAGATCAAGATAAACGTCCTCATCGGCAATACGAAACGGGTGCTGGATCTCCTGAACTCGGGGGTCATCGACCTGGGGCTCGTCGAGGGAGAGACCTCGCGCCACAAGATCAAGGTCGAGACGCTGCTTACCGACGAGCTTGCGCTCATCATTCCGCCGATGCATCCCTGGGCAAAGAAAAAAGTGGTCTCTATCCTCGAGATCACCAAAGAGCCCTTCATCATCAGGGAGGAGGGCTCGGGCACGCGGCAGATGATCGAGAAGTATCTCGCCTCCCACGGCATCAAGGTGGGCGATATGCGCATCGCCCTCGTCCTCGGCGGGACCGAGTCGATCAAGGAGGCGGTCGAGAGCGGCATGGGCATCTCTATCGTCTCGCGGTGGGCCGCGCGGAAGGAGATCAAATACGGCAGCTTACGCTTCGTCGTCACCAAGGAGGAAAAGATCCTCAGGGAATTCTCGCTCCTGCTGCCCAAGAACGCTGTCGTCTCCCATGCTGTCGATGAGTTCCTCTCGTATGTGAAGAGTTACCCCTACGAAGCCCTGCTCGCCGACGCCGCAAAAGTCTAAGCCGCTCATCCACCCTCTCGCACCGTCACGACCCTGCAGTCCCGTCACGCACCTCGAGCCAGGGGAAGAGCGGGTCCGCCGCCTCGATCCGGCCCAGCACGGACGCGTCGATCCCGTTGCCGCAGATCATCGAGAAAATCCGGTCGAAGCGCTCCCGGTGCACGGCTATCCTGCCTGCAGCATACGCTGCAGCCCTGTCCCGCTCCATGAGGAATGCCCAGTCGCTCGCCTGGGCGAGGAGCGCCTCCCGTACCGCCTGGTTGATCGCCCGGTCCATCAGCGCCGTCGTCCGCTCTTTCCCTGAGCGCGGGACGCTGCCCTCCTGCTGCCGGACTGCCGGAGCCCGCCGTGCGCGCTCGATGAGGCGCTCCACGCGCTCGGCCATCCGGTGAAGGTGCCGGTAGATCGTGCGGTTCTGCTCGCCGATCCAGACCGCGTTGTAACCGCCCTCTCCCCAGCTCGACGGCGCAGGCTCGACAGCCGGCGAATCGCCCGGCGCATTATCTCCGCCTCTTCGCCGGAACAACGCGAGGGGCGTCTCGAGGCGAAACGGCAGTGCGCGCTCGCGGGCGGTCCGCACCACGCCGTCGAGCCACTCCACGCCCTCGAACCACCAATGGCCGAAGAGCTCAGCATCGAAGGCGGTAAAGAGCACCGGAGAAAAGGAGAACGCCCCGAGCCTGCCGAAGTCCGCAGCACGCTCGCCGACAAAGTGCGCCGCGTGCTCCGCCGCTCTCCCTATGGCAGCACACCGGTCATACGGCATCTTGTCCGCGCCGGCGCCGGTGATGCGATGGTACTTCAGACCGGTGAACGACGGGATGCCGATGCCGGTAAACGCCTCGACGAGGGGTGAAGGGAGATCGAACCCTATGTCGCGGTAGAAGTCGCGATACCAGGGGTCGCCCGGGTAGCCGCGCGAGGCGCACCAGACCTGCTGAGCGGCCCGGGTGTCCCGTGCGAAGGCAACGGCGCCGGACGGCGTGGTTACGGGCCGATAAATGCTGAAGCGCGGCCGCGGCCGTCCGTGCACGACACCGTGCGCTTCGAGAAAGAAGTAATCGATCCCCGCCTCTTTGAGATACGCATCGAGCCCCCTGAAGTAGCCGCACTCAGGCAGCCAGAATCCCCGGGGGCGCCTGCCGAAAGCGCGGCGGTAGCTCCCGATGCCGACAGCGATCTGCCGGCGCACTGCTCCGGGATAGTGCTCATAGGCCGGCAGGAAGGCGTGGGTTGCAGAGGTCGCGACGATCTCGATATGCCCTTCATCCTGGAGCTTTCTGAACGCCGCGACGATATCGCCGGCATACCGGTCCCGGTAAAGCCGCCGCATCTTCTTCAGCCGGGCAGCGTAAAGGAATGCCGCCGGCTCGAACGGGGTATGCCGCGTCCTCCTCTTCTCCGTCCCGGCAAGCTCAATCAGATTATCGAGGTGGCGGAGAAAGCGGATCCTGAGGAGCTCGTCATCGAGCATCTCGATCAGCGGAGGGCTCAATGAAAAAGCCAGCTGCGGACTGATGCCGTCCTCCACCTGGCGCTCGAGCATGTCGAGCAGGGGGAGGTAGGTTTCCCAGAGCGCCTCATAGAGCCAGGACTCCTCCAGCGCGTACTCGTATTCGGGATGGCGTACGTACGGCAGGTGGGCATGGAGGAGGAGCAGCAGCGAGCCCTTCACTGCACCACGATCATGCCGGCGCCGGGGACTACCCTGCCGATAACCGAGAAGAAGAGCGACGATGACTCGAAGTGGCGCAGGCCCTCCTCGGGAAGGGTCAGCAGCAGGCCTCCCGATGTCTGGGGGTCGGCGAGCAGGAGCTTATCCTCTTCGGTCAGCCCGGGGGCAAAGGCTGCCTTGCCATCGACGAATTTGAGGTTGTTATAGGCGCCTTCGGGCAGCATGCCGCTGTCGATCATAGCCGCCACGCGGTCGAGGACGGGGATGCGCCGCCGTTCGAACACGAAATCGACGGAGGAGCCTTTCACCATGGCTGCCGCATGCCCGAGCAGCCCGAAGCCGGTGATATCGGTGCAGGCCGCAGCCCCGGCAGCCAGGGCAGCTGCCGCTGCGCGGTCGTTCAGCGTCAGCATCCACGCCACCGCAGGCCCGATCTCCTCGTCCGAGAGCTTGCCCCCTTTGAGGGCCGTCGTGAGAATGCCGATGCCGAGCGGCTTGGTGATGACGATGACCTGTCCCTCCCGCGCGCCCGAAACCTTCAGTATGCGCTCCCGGTCGACGACACCGGTCACCGAGAGCCCGAACTTGATCTCCGTATCCTCGAAGGTATGGCCGCCGAGGAGCATCGCCCCGGCGCTCCTGAGCGTATGCACCGCGCCCCTGAGGATCTCCCCCAGCACCGCCGGCTCGTAATCGCAGGAAGGGAACCCCGCCACCGCCAGGGCGGACCGGGGCGTCCCTCCCATTGCATAGACGTCGCTCAGCGAATTGGCCGCGCTTATCGCCCCGAAGGTGAAGGGGTCGTTGACCACGGGCGTTATCACATCGACCGTCTCGACGACCGCGATGCCGTCGATAAGGTGAACTCCCGCGTCATCGCCGGGACCGACAATAAGGGAAGGATGCTCCACTGAATGGATATCGACGAGAAGCTCTTCGAGGTCCGCCGGACCCATCTTGCCTGCTCAACCGGCAGCCTTGACTCGCTCTGTCAGCCTATACGTCATAGTGAATCGTATTATACTTCAACACCGGAGAGCAGTAAAGCCGGGTGCTCCTGCCGGCAGCGGTATGGAACCAATTCCATAGCTATGGAACTGACTCTATACCCGTCCGCGCCGTTCCCGGCAAACCCCTTTGCAAATCAAGGCGGAACCGCTGGTACCGTTCTTGCTTCAGCCCTCTTATCCGCTCTCACCATCATTAAACTATGACGATAAGCACCGAACAGCACTGCCCGGCCGTTCCCGCTGACGGGGGGGTATCCGCCAGTGTCCTGATCGCCGACGACGACAGGACAAACCTGGCCATTCTCGCCAGCCTGCTCGGCCAGCAGGGATACACCATCGACACCGCACAGAGCGGTGCAGAGACGCTCGCGAAGATCGACGCGGCGATGCCCGACGCCATCCTCCTCGATGTGCTCATGCCGGATATGGACGGGATCGAGATATGCAAGCGTCTCAAAGACAAACCCGAGACGCGCTCCATCCCCGTCATCATTCTCACCGCGTTCGGGGACAAGGAGACCAGGATACGCTGCCTCAATGCAGGGGCGAACGATTTCCTCACCAAGCCCATCGACCACGCCGAGCTGCTCATACGGCTGAAGAACCTCCTCGAGCTGGGGACCATCGACCGCATCAAGAAAAGCAACGAAATGCTCAAGGCCACCCTCGAGGCGATCGAGAATGCGCGGAGGGAGTGGGAGAAGACCGTCGACTGCATCGACGATATCGTTATGCTCATCGACGAAGGGAACCGCATCGTGCGCTGCAATACAATGCTCGCGACCCTCACGGGAATATCCTGCGATATGCTGGCGGGAGAACGGTGGCAGGAGGCGCTCGAGCGGAGCGGGATCACCGCCTCCCCGGATCATCCCGGTACGGACGAGCTGTTCCACCCGAGCGGGCGGTGGTTCTACTACAGCCTCTCTCCGGTGAAGAACCGCATGCCGTCGGACGCCTTTGCCGCGGTCGTCATCCTGCATGATATTACCGAGCGCAAGGCCCTGAGCGATCAGCTCCACCAGACCCAGCAGCTGGAGCGGGAACTGCTCGAGAAGAAGAACAGAGAGCTCGAAACAGCCTACCGCGAGCTCAAGGCCGCGCAGTCGCAGATACTGCAGCAGGAGAAGATGGCCTCCATAGGGCAGCTCGCCGCAGGGATCGCCCACGAGATCAATAACCCGACCGGCTTCATCATGAGCAACCTCAACTCCCTCGAAAAATACCGCGAACGGCTCTCGGCGTTCATCGCGGCGCAGGCGGAAGCGCTCGAGCAGCTCTCTGCCGGCGCTCCCGCGAGCGCCTCCGCGCTCCGTGCAACGATACAGGAACACCGGGAGGCCCTCAAGATCGACCATGTACTGAGCGATGCCGAATGCCTCATAAAGGAGTCTCTCGAGGGCGCCGACCGGGTCAAGAAGATCGTCCAGGACCTCAAGAGCTTTTCACGGGTGGATGAGCAGGAGCACAAGATGGCGAGCATCAACGAGGGGCTCGAGAGCACCATCAATATCGTCTGGAACGAGCTCAAGTACAAGGCGGTCCTCGAAAAATCCTACGGCGATATCCCCCTCACCCGGTGCAACCCCGGCCAAATGAACCAGGTCTTTATGAATATCCTGGTCAATGCAGCCCACGCCCTCGAGCGGCAGGGCGCCATCCGGATAACGACCCGGCATCGGGACCGCAGCATTTATATAACCATCGCCGATTCGGGCTGCGGCATCGCCCCGGAGCACCTCCATCGGATCTTCGAGCCCTTCTTCACCACGAAGGAGGTCGGGAAAGGGACCGGCCTCGGGCTCAGCATCGCCTACGATATCGTGAAGAAGCACAACGGCGACATCCGGGTCGAGAGCACGGTGGGTACGGGGACGGTCTTTACCATCAGGATCCCCGTTATCGACGGATAGCATGAGCCGGAAAACGAAGATACTCTGCGTCGATGATGAACAGAATGTCCTCAATGCATTGAGGAGGCTCTTTCTCGACAGCGATATGGAGGTCCTCACCGCGACCTCCGGCCGGGAGGGGCTCGGCATCCTCGAGCAGGAGGCCGTGCAGCTCGTCATCTCCGACTACCGGATGCCCGGCATGAACGGCGTGGAGTTTCTCAGGGAAGTACGGCAGCGATGGCCCTATATCGTCAGGATCGTACTCTCGGGCTATGCCGACACGGCGTCGATCATCTCCGCCGTAAACGAAGGCCAGATATACAAGTTCATCCCCAAACCCTGGAACGACGACGAGCTCGCGATGATCGTGTCCCATGCGCTGGAGCGCTATGCGCTCCACCGGAAGAACTTCGAGCTCACGGTCGAGCTCGAAAAGAAGAACCACGAGCTGCTGCAGCTGAACCACGAGCTCGAGAAGCTCCTCGAGGAAAAGTCCGCCCATCTCGAGTTCAGGAGCAGGGCATTGGCGCTGCAGCAGAACATCCTCGAATCCATACCGGTCGGCATCGTCGGCATCGATGCAGGCAACGTGGCGGCGCTGTGCAACGCGTTATGGCTCGCCTTTACCGGAACCGGCTGGGGGCTTCTGGGCCAGGATATCACCCAGGGGCTCTCCGGTGAGCTGCAGCGCTTTGTCGATGAAACGAGGGCGGCCGGCGCTGCAGTACGGAAGACCGCGCTCCGCGGGGTGGAGGGCACACTTTCAGGGATGCTTATGGACAACGGAGATGGCCAAAAAGGAGTGATCGTCGTTTTTATTCCCGACAACGCAGCTGCGGTCATCGGCAAAGGAGGGACCGCCGTCCTCTCCCGGGCCCGGCAGTCCGCGCCGGCGCCGCAGCTGCGCTGCCGAAATTCCACCGAAGGAGGAGCATGCCATGACTCAGGACAAGATACTTATCATCGATGATGAGCCCCCGGTGCTGGCATCCTTGCGGAGGGCTCTTTCCGAAGAGCCGTACCGGGTGCTCACCGCGGAGAGCGCGGCTGCGGGGCTGGAGCTGCTCCGGCAGCATACGGCGAAAGTGGTCATATCCGACGAGCGGATGCCGGGCATGTCCGGCTCCGAGCTCCTGACAGCGGTGAGGAACCAGTTTCCCTACACCGTGCGGATCATCCTCACCGGCCACGCCGATGCCGGCGCGGCGATGAGAGCCATCAACCAGGGAGAGATATACCGGTTCATCACCAAGCCCTGGAACGACCTCGAGCTCAAGCTGCTCATCCGTTCGGCGATCGAAAAGTATAACCTGGAGGAGGCGAACCGGGGGCTGATCATCAAGAATTACAACACCCTCTCCCAGATCCTCCGGGTAATCGATCCCGAGACCGAGTATGTCTGCCAGTGCTCCCGGTGCCAGAAGACGATCGATATGAAGTTCCACTTCTGTCCCTTCTGCGGCGCGCACCGCCGCGACCTCTGCCGCTCCTGCAGCATGCCGGTCGAGGCTGCCTGGATGGTCTGCCCCTTCTGCGGGGCAGCGCAGCAATGAGGAAAGGCTGCTGTTGACATGTTGACATTTTTTTTTGCTTTTAGTATCATAAACGAGGATTTCGCCCCTTAGAATTCCTATCTTGCGACAAAAAACTACAACAATCCAGGAATTTGCCAGGGAACTAGCCAAGCAGTACAAGACGGGGTCCTTAGCTGTTCCGCAGTGCTCCTCCCCCAAAGAGGGATAATCCTAAATAAATGCACATAAAGGCGCAACTCAGGTAAAACTCAAAAGCAACCCACGGGCCCGCAACGATACGTGCAGCTCGTTACAAGGTGAGCGTTTATCATGACAACCCAGAGAGGTAGAAAACAGATGGAAAATTACATCTCAATTTCTGAATTAAAAGAGAAGACCGTTGACGAGCTTACCGCCCTCGCCAAGGACCTCAACGTCGAGGGGGCTTCGGGGCTGAGGAAGCAGGAGCTCATCTTCGCCATTCTCCAGGCCCAGGCCGAGAAGGCGGGAACGGTGTACGGGGCGGGGGTTCTCGAGATTCTCCCCGACGGCTTCGGCTTCCTCCGTTCCCCCGACTACAGCTATCTGCCGAGCCCTGACGATATATACGTGTCCCCTTCGCAGATCAGGAGGTTCGGCCTGAGGACCGGCGACTTCGTCTCCGGACAGATCAGGCCGCCCAAAGAGAACGAGCGGTACTTCGCCCTCCTCAAGGTCGAAAGCATCAACAACGAAACGGTCGAGCACAATGTAAGCCGTCCGCTCTTCGACAACCTTACGCCCTACTACCCGACGGAGAAGATCAACCTCGAGTATGACAGCAGCGACTTCTCGATGCGGGTCATGGACCTCATCACGCCGATCGGCAAGGGGCAGCGCGGGCTGATCGTCGCCGCGCCGAGGACCGGCAAGACCATGCTCCTCCAGTCGATCGCGAAAGCGATCAAGAAAAACCACAAGGAAGTGCACCTTATCATACTGCTGATCGACGAGCGGCCCGAAGAGGTGACCGACTGGAAGCGGCAGGTCAGCACCGCGGAGATCATAAGCTCCACCTTCGACGAGCCGCCGCAGCGCCACTGCCAGGTCTCCGAGATGGTTACCGAACGGGCGAAACGCCTCGTCGAAGGGAAGCGGGATGTCATCATCCTCCTCGACAGCATCACCCGCCTCGCGCGGGCGTACAACGCCATAACCCCCACGAGCGGCAAGGTGCTCTCCGGCGGTCTCGACGCCAATGCCCTCCAGCGGCCGAAGCGGTTCTTCGGCACCGCCCGGAGCCTTGAAGAGGGCGGCAGCCTCACGATCCTGGCGACCTCGCTCGTCGACACCGGCAGCAGGATGGACGATGTCATCTTCGAAGAGTTCAAGGGCACCGGCAATATGGAAATACATCTCGACCGGAAGCTGGTCGACAAGAGAATATTCCCGAGCATCGATATCAATGCTTCGGGCACGAGGAAAGAAGAGCTGCTGGTCGACAAGGACGTACTGAACAAGATGTGGATTCTCAGGAAGGTCCTGAACCCGCTCAGCACGATCGAGAGCGTCGAGTTCCTGCTGAGCAAGCTGAAAGGCACCAAGCACAACAGAGAGTTTCTCGAGATGATGAACAAGTAAGACAGCGTGTCGTCCGCTGCCGGCGGCAGACGGGCAGCCGGATGCGATGCGTGGTACGCTATGAGCGATGGCCTATAATCGAGAGACCGACGATCACTGTTTTGTCTGCGGCACGGCGAACCCCTGCGGTCTGCAGCTCCGCTTCAAAGCCGATGGCGGCAAGGTCGCCGCGTCCTTCACCTCTTCCGCCGCGCACCAGGGGTACAAGGGCCTCGTGCACGGCGGCATACTCGCCTCGATCCTGGACGAGGCGATGATACAGGCGGCCCTCCTTCGCGGCCTCTCCCCGGTTACCGCCGAGCTCTCCGTACGCTTCACCAGCCCGCTGCGGGTCGGTGAGCGCGCCCGTGTCGAGGCCGAGATCGTCACCGGCGGCACGAGACTGCTCAAGGCCGCTGCGCGGCTCTTCGGAGCGGACGGCGGCGCCATTGCCGAGGCGCAGGCCAAATTGATAGTATAGAGTAATGAAAGGCTACTTTCTCATCGTCGGCACGCTCGTCTTCGTCGTATCCGGCCTTATTACGCTCAATATCTTCTTCCAGCAGTCGCTCCAGATGGAGATCGCCGAGCAGTTCAACCGCCAGCAGCTCCTGCTCTCCCGCTCCATCGCCGACAACATAGAATCGCATCTCCAGCACGAGAAGGCGGAGCTCCTCCTGATCTCCCGTATCCTCTCCGAAGTCGATATCAGGAAGAACCCCTCCCTGCTGCAGGAGGAGATCACCCCGGCGTACACCAAGCTCACCAATACCGGCATCGGGCTGATTGACGCGGAGGGGAGCCTCCTCTTTTTCAAAGGGGACCCTGCGCTGGTGAGACCCGTCGTTCCCGCTATGCTCGGAAAGGCCCGGGAGGCCGGTCCGGGCGGCACTGCGCTGCTCGAGTCCGCAGGCGCCCTCTTCACCCTGGCGCCGCTCTACCGGCAGCAGCGGCTCGAGGCCGTCGTCTTCTTCTGGACCAGGATCGATGCTATCGCGCATACCTATGTAAGCAGCATCAAGTCCGGCAGCAGGGGATATGCATGGATGATGGACAGGAGCGGCAACCTCCTCTACCATCCCACCCAGCCCGACATGGTGGGGAAAAACCTTTACAAGGCGGATGCCACCTGCTTCAAGTGCCACCTGAGCTTCGATCTCGAGAAGAAGATCATCGAGGGCAAGACGGACAGCTTCGGGAGGCACATCGCCCCCTCGGGAGAGGACAAGATCATCGCCTTCTCCACCGCCCAGTTCGGCGGCCTCACCTGGGTGATCGCCATCTCGTCGCCGTATTCCGAGGTGACCCGCACGACCCGCAACAGCATGGAGATCTATTCCTACCTGATCATCTCCATCTTCGTGACCACGAGCATCGTCTCGGCCATGCTCATCGTGTTCAACAAGAAGAGGATCACGGCGGAGTCGGTGGCGCGGCGCAAGGAAGAGCTCGAGCGCTATGCCGTCGAGCTCGAGGAGCGGGTGAACGACCGGACCGCGGAGCTCGCAGGCGAAAAGGAAAAGCTGAACACGATCGTGAGCGCCATCGGCAGCGGCATCGTGCTGATCACCAGAGGGGGAAGGATACAGTGGACGAACCAGGCCTTCGCAGAGATGGCCGGCGGGGACATGGTGGGAAGGACCTGCGAGGAGGTCTGCCGGGACTGCACCATGCTCGAAAACTACGACAGCGATGATATCGACACCGTCATCGTCTCGAACCTCTTCGGCAAGAGAGACAAGTTCTTCCAGGTGACTACGGCGCCGGTGAGAGGGGCGGACGGGGAGCTGCACGGCTACATCAGGCTCATACAGGACGTCACCGAGATCAAGAAGATGGAACAGCAGATCATGCACTCCGAAAAGCTCGCTTCCATCGGCAGGCTCGCGGCGGGCATCGCCCACGAAATCGGCAACCCCCTCACCTCCATCTTCTCCTTTGTCCAGATCCTCAGGGAGATGGAGGAGGACTCGTTCAAGCGGGAAAGCCTCGAGACGATCTATTTCCATATCAACCGGATCTCGGAGATACTGAAGCAGCTCTCGGGCTTCTCGAAAATGCCGGCCAGCGGGGGGATGACGAGCGCCTGCTCGCTCAACGAGATCATCGAGACCTCGGTCAATCTGATCCAGTACGACAGGAAAGCGAAGAGCACTGCCATCGTCAAGGAGCTCGCGCCGTCGCTGCCGGATGTCGTCTGCGACTCCAACCAGCTCTCCCAGGTGTTCGTGAACCTCACGCTCAACGCCATGGACGCCATGCCCGACGGCGGCACACTCACCGTACGGAGCTTCCTCGAAGACGGCGCCGTCGTGGTGCAGTTCCGGGATACCGGGACCGGCATCCCGAAAGAGGACGTGAACAAAATTTTCGACCCCTTCTATACGACCAAGGAGAAAGGGACCGGGCTCGGGCTCGCGGTCAGTTATAATATAATAAAAAAGATGAACGGGACGTTGACCGTCGAGAGCGAGCCCGGGAAAGGGACGACCTTCGTTATCTCCCTTCCGGTCAAAGGAGCATGAAGCCGAAGATACTCATAGTGGACGACGAGCAGGACATCTGCAAGGCCCTCGCCTTCCTGCTCAGACGGGAGGAGTATGAGGTCGTCACTGCTGCGAGCGGCGAGGAGGCCGTCGAGAGAATCGCCGGGGAGAGCTTCGATGTGATCCTCACCGATCTCAAGATGGGCAAGGTCGACGGCATGGCGGTCCTCGAGAAGGCGAGAGAGCTCGCGCCCGACACGCCGGTGCTCATCATGACCGCGTTCGCTTCCATAGAATCCGCGGTCGAGGCGATGCGCAAGGGCGCGGCCGATTATATCGTCAAGCCCTTCCATAACGAGGAGATCCGGCTGACCATCAGGCGGGTGCTCGAGCAGAAGCGGCTCATGACCGAAAACATCGCCCTCAAGCAGCAGATCAGCCAGCGACTGGATGCCTGCAGGGAGTTCGTTGCGAACTCCGAGTCGATGATGAAGATCGTCGAGACGCTCGAGAAGGTGATCCCGACGAAGAGCACTATCCTCATACTGGGTGAAAGCGGAACCGGGAAGGGACTGGTTGCCGAGCTCATTCACTGCAACAGCCCCCGGCGGGACAAGCCGTTCATATCGATCAACTGCTCCGCCATTCCCGAAGGGCTCCTCGAATCCGAGCTCTTCGGGTACAAGCGGGGCGCTTTCACCGGCGCGGTAGCGGACAAGCTGGGGCTCATTCCCCTTGCCCACCAGGGCACCCTCTTCCTCGATGAGATCGGGGACATGCCGCTTACCCTCCAGGCCAAGCTCCTGAAGATACTCGAAACAGGAGAGGTCTATCCCCTCGGCGATACGAAGCCGAAGGTGGTCGATATACGGCTCGTCGCAGCGACCAACGCGAACCTGGAGCAGCGGGTCAAGGAGGGGAAATTCCGCGAAGACCTCTACTACCGCCTCAATGTCATAGAGATAAACATCCCCCCCCTCAGGGAGCGCAAGGACGATATCGAGATCATCGCCCGCCATTTCCTGAAGAAGTTTGCGGAGGTCCACCAAAAACCGGTCAAGGGCATCGACAGCCAGGCGCTCGCTGCATTGCTCTCCTACTCCTGGCCCGGCAACGTGCGCGAGTTGGGCAATGTCGTCGAGCGTTCGGTCGTGCTCGCCGGGGGAGACCTCATTACGGTGGACGACCTGCCCGACAAGCTGAAAAAGACCGGGCAGGAGCAGGAGAGCGCGCCGCTCAAGGCGTACCTCGGCGACTATGAAAAAAATCTCTTGATAAAGATGTACCAGGCCCACGGCAAGAGCAAGGAAGAGACCGCCAGGGCTCTCGGCATAGACCTGGCGACGCTCTACCGGAAATTCAAGAAGTACGGGATCGAGGCCGAATGAAGAAGGCGTTCTATATCGGCGCGGCGCTCGGCGCCCTCCTCGGAGCGGTCGTGGCCCTGAGCATGGACCTCCTGCTCGGCCAGAGCCTCGGGAGCGGATGGAGCGAGGCGGTCGCCAACGACCTCAACCGCCTCTTCAATACCACCTTTCCTCACGACCATATCCTCGTCCTCTTCGGCGTCGTCGTCGCCATCGGCATCATCAGCGCCTTCGGCGCCTTCATCGGCGGCGTCTGCAGCGTCATGGTCGCCCGCCTCTTCATGATGCTCGCCAAAGAGGAAGAGGAATAGCGCCGCTCTAGAGAGGCGCCCCTGAGCCAGGGCCTCCCTTCGACGACCGCATCATGTCGTTTCTCGCTTCCTTGACCGCTCCTTCGAGGGCTGCATAACACTCGTTCAAGTGCAGAACAACATCAGCCGTTCGCCCCTTTCGCTCCCGAGACGTTTCGATCCGGGCCAGCTCGGTCAGCAGCCCTCGTATCCGGGTGACGGCGCCGATAATGCCGAGGGCCTGATCGATCGTCATCTCGTTCTTGCTCAGCACGCTCTCTGACTCCCGGAAGAGCTCCTCCAGGACGCAGCATACGCTCTCGACGTCGTTTGAGGCATTGATCTTCCTGATTATCTCGTGCACCAGCCGACCTCCTATCTCTGCTGCGCTTCAGCCTCCTCAGCATCCACTTGCATGCCGCAGCCGTCGTGCACCAGGGCAAGCTCGCCACCGGAAAAGATTTTATCGATGTCGAGTATGATGACGAACTGGTCATCCCGCTTCCCCATACCTTTGATGAAACTGTTATTAAGACGGGTGCCGATCCTGGGGGCGGGCTCGATGCTCTCCGGCTCCAGCTCGATCACCTCCTGCACCGAATCAGCCAGCGCCCCCAGCACCGTGGTCTCGCCGTCTATTGCAACCTCGACGATGATACTGCAGGTAGTGACGGTCCTCTCGGTCCTGCTCATCCCGAACTTCAGCCGCATATCCACCACCGGCACTACTGCCCCCCTCAGGTTGATCACTCCCCTCATGAAATCCGGGGTCTGTGGCACCTTGGTCACCGACGTGAAGTCGAGCACCTCCCTGACCTTGGCGATCTCTACCGCAAAGACCTCGCCATCCAGCGTGAAGGTGAGATACTGCGCAATGTCTGCTATCCTCTCTGCACTCATATGCCCCTCCCTAGAATTTCTCGAATGCGTCGTCCAGGTGGTCCCCTCCGTTGCCGCTCATCTTCAGGGCAACCCCGGCACGGCTGCCGCTCCTTTCCGCTGCATGCTGCTGAGGGGCATGCGTGATAGGGGCCATCTTTGCCTTTTGCGGCCCCTTTGAAATCCCTTTCGGTGCAGCAGGAATAGACTGCCTTCTGGCC